>JAITES010000009.1 GCA_031281925.1 Treponema sp.
GCGGCCTTTGCCGCGGCAATGACTTCGCTGCGGGAAGCATTTCTGTTGCCGATGAGGATGTTGTCCATAATACTCTGCTTGAAAAGGAACACATCCTGAAACACAAAACTTACGATCCCCATAAGGTAATCGCTTGCCATGTCCCGGATATCAACACCGCCAATTTTGATTGACCCCTCGGCTGCATCGTAAAAACGGGGGATAAGGTGGGCAATGGTAGACTTGCCGCTCCCCGAGGGCCCCACCAGCGCCGTCACTTCTCCCTGTTTTGCGGTAAAGCTAATCCCCGAAAGGGCGGGCGCCTCGTTTTCCTTATTGTAACTAAAGCCGACGTTTTCAAAAGAGATATCGTAGGAGGCGGTTGTTTTGGGCGCGGAGCTTTCCGGCAGGGGCGGCACATCCAGCATCCGATCCATCCGCTCAATGCCATCGGCTATCTGTCTACCGATCTGCGCGACATACATCAGTTTGGTGAAGGGCGTTGGTATGGAAACGGAAAAAATCAGATAGAATACGGAGGCCAGGGCAAAGGCGGGATAATCGCTTACCTTACCGGAAATAAGGATGATCACAGGGATCAAAAACAGGTACACGTGGTTTATAACCAGCATAAAAAGGGTCATGTGGTTCTCAAAACTGTTGGTGTAGTCCCGCACAAATTTGCCGTAGGTTTTTATGGTTTCGTGAAATTTGCGGAACGAATAGATGGTCTGGTTAAAAGCCTTCAAAACCGAAATGCCCCGGATGTACTCCACAGCGGCGTTGTTCATGTCTTCAAGTGAATCCTGATAATGGGAGATGAAGGTCTTTGCCGGTTTGGAGCCGAAGCCCACCACCTGAATGCAATAGGCGAATATGATGGGTACGAGGCTTGCCAGTCCGAGCCGCCAGTCAAAAACCATGAGGATGACCAGGGTAATAACGGGCATGGCGAAGGAACCGGCCAGGTCGGGGAGCTGGTGGGCGATGAACCCTTCCAGTTTTTCGATGTTTTCGTCCACCACCTTGCGTATCTTGCCGGTGGAATTTTCGGTGTGAAAGCCCATGGGCAGTGACGCGATGTGCCGGGTAAAATCCAGCTTGAGCCTGTAGAGCGTAGTGAAGGCGGCTATATGCGAACACATGAGGGCGAAAAAGGTGAGCAGCACAGCCGAGGCGGCTCCGCCCGCGGCCAGGTATCCGTAACGGATGACCAGAGATCTGTCCATGCCGCTTAAATCCCCAAAATGCGCTACCAGCTGGCCGATGATAAGGTACACCGCCACAAAGGGCGTGAACGATACGACGATACCCAGCACCGACAAGGTACAGGCTGCAAACACCAGAACTTTTTTTGATGCCGCCAGTTCCCATAGCCGGTCCATGCCTGTTTTCCGCGTGATACTATTTCCCATTGTTAAACCTCCTTTCCAATCGTCTCCTTATTGATCGAGACCGGAATGAGCCGTGCGGACATTTATTAGTTTATACTAACTATTAAAATATGTTAGCATGAATTAACAATGGGGTCAAGCGATTTTGGATATTTTTTTGTCTTTGCGCCCGGATTCAGGCGCGTTTAGCCGGCCACGACCGTATTTCTGCCGGACGACTTGGCCGCATAGAGGTTTTTATCAGCCTTTTCAATAAGTTCCTCTACCGGAGTATCCTTGTCGGGAATAAGCGTAGCCACACCGATACTGATTGTAATATTGGTATTTTTTTTCTGATCTGCTACGGGGACTACCATTTCTTCGGTTGCCGCCCGGATCTTCTCGGCCATAACAGCCGCTCCTTCCCTGTTGGTCCCCGGCAGGAGGATGGCGAATTCTTCCCCGCCCAGACGGGCCACAAAATCCGAAGGCCTTTTGAGATGAACGGTAAAAAGGCTTGCCAGGGAGCGGAGGAGAATGTCTCCCTGGGGATGTCCATAGGTATCATTGTAGTGCTTGAAAAAATCAATATCGACCATCAGCATGGAAAGGCTGCTTCCGGTACGGGTTTCGCGCCGCCATTCTTCCCGTACCCTGATATCAAAGTTTCTGCGGTTTGGAATATCCGTAAGCGCGTCGATCATCCCCAACCTCGCAATTTCCCTGATATAACGTACAATCTGTATCTGGGAACGGATCCGGGCCAGCACTATACCCCGGTTAAAAGGCTTGATTATATAATCCACCGCACCGAGTCTGAGCCCCTTCTCTTCATAATCTTCACCGGCAAGACTGGTAATAAAAATAACCGGAATATGGTGGGTTGACTCTACCTGCTTAAGATTCTCAAGAACTTCAAATCCGGTAAGACCGGGTATCATCACATCAAGCAGCAGCAGATCCGGCGGGCTATCCGCTACCTGCTCCAGCACGGCTTTACCGTTTCTCACAATCCGCAGATCGTATTCGTTCATTAAAATGCTGCTTAGAATATCCAGGTTCGCCTTATCGTCGTCGGCGATCATGATGCTATATTTTTTTTCATTTTCCATGTTCATCCTCTCTCATTATCAGTTTTTTTATTTCCTGCGTAACACGATACGCCGTTTCAAATTCGTAGTTATCAATATAATCAATCAATTTTTCCGCCTCCGCTCCCAGGGGCGATAGCGTTTCCCGGATTTCGTCCAGCATTTTTTGACTTCTTGGATTCAGGCCTTTAAGAAGCGGCTCAAGGCGTTCAAAAAGCAGCATTGCCCGGTTCCTGTCCAGAATGTTATTTTCCGTATCCCGTTTTTTTTCTTCATCGAACATTAAGGCCAGCTCCCTAAACGCATCCTGCAGGGCCGTTTCCAGTTCCTTCATCTGGGCTTCACTATAATCCGCTCTGCCGTTCGCAAGACTTTTTTCAATATCATAAGCGGCATTTTGTACGCGTAATGCTCCAATCAGTCCGGAAACACTTTTTAGACTATGGGCAATACGGTGAGCCTTTACAATATCACCGTCGGCAATGGATTTGTTCAGTTCTTCAAAAATACCGGCGTTGCTTTTTTTATAATCCCTGAGCAGTTTTGTATAAAGTTTCGGATCCCCGGACAATCTCATGCCAATACTACTGTCGATAATATTCCGGGAAAACGGAAACCCCGTATCGACAGCGGAATGTTTGAAAAGCAGCCCTTTCCCCCGGGATTTTTCTTCGTCGTCCCGAACGGAAGAACCGTCTTCCCCGGAAACAGGTTTTTCCAGAGGCGTAAAATATTTCAAAAGACAGGCCCACAGTTCCTGTGCCAGGAAAGGCTTACTGAGATAACCGTTCATCCCATGTTTTACATAGATCTCTTTTTCCTGGGTCATTACATTGGCTGTCATGGCGATAACCGGCGTCTTGTTTCCCAGTTCCGTGAGTTTTTTTGATGCCTCAAGCCCATCCATGACCGGCATGTGAATATCCATAAAGATAAGATCGAAAAATTCCCCTTTCTCCATTTTCTCCCGAACGGCCCTGATCCCTTCTTCGCCATTCCCGCAGAGCCGAACCTTGAATCCCAGACGCTGCAGATGTTCCCGTATAACATCCTGATTCATTTCATTGTCTTCGCAGACCAGCAGCTCTCCCTTGAAGGAAGGGCTCTCCTGCATTGACATGACATAATTATTCTCTTCCCGGCTTTTGTCGGACTCTCCGGACAGGGGGAACTTCAGGACAAAACTGAATGTACTTCCCCTGCCGGGGCTGCTTTCAACCTTGAGTTCACCGCCCATAAGGCTTATAATATGCTTGGTTATAAAAAGGCCCAGACCTGTTCCGCCGTATTTTCTGGTAGTACTGCTGTCGGCCTGTCTGAAAGGTTCAAAGATATGCTTCATCTGTTCTTCGGTCATGCCGATTCCCGAATCCTTGACTTCAAAACAAAACGTAATTTCGCTTTCCGTCTCTTCGGTGACGGCGGCCTTCATCTTAACGGTACCCTGTTCGGTAAATTTAATGGCATTGGAAAGAAGATTGAGAAGGGCCTGTCTGAGTTTTGTCGGGTCTCCGGAAGGCATCCTGTGGGCAGCGGGGTCCAGATAAAAGTAAAGGTTTATCCCCTTGCTCATGGCACGGACACTACTGATAACCTCGCACTGTTTGAATACTTCATGCATGCTGAATGGTATGGATTCAAGCTCTATTTTTCCCGATTCGATCTTTGAAATATCAAGAATATCGTTTATTATATCAAGAAGCCCCGTGGCGCTCATTTTTATTTTCCGCAGGTAATCCCTGGAAAGTTCGTTTAGTTTTCCTGCGCCCAGGGCAAGTTCCGTAAAACCGATAATGCCGTTAAGAGGGGTGCGGATCTCGTGGCTCATGTTTGCCAGGAACGCTGTCTTCATCCTGGATTCTTCCGAGGCGGTTCTTGCGGCCTTGGAAAGCGCCCATTCCGTCATGAGCATCAGTAAAACAACCAGCAGTAATACTATGATAAATATTATTATGGAGAAAGCAATCTGCCGGTTGATGGGCCCGGTAATTTCCGAAACCGGAAGGGCGGTAAAAAAATACCAGCCTGTATTGTCGATAAGCTGTGAAGTGTAGAAACGGGCAATCCCATCGGCCCCGCGCAGGGAAATTGTGGTTCCGGGAATTATGTCCATGAGGGACGCATAAACGCCGTTTTCAATTATCCTGATATTCTGAAACCCCGTTTCTTCGTCGGGCATGTACAGAGGATGAATAAGAAGGTCTCCGCGCTCGTTGGCGAGAAAAGCATAACTGTTATTCCCTACCTGGGTAGAGTGAACAATCTGGTTCAGGGTATTGATATAGATATCCGCTCCGGTTACGCCGGTTATGCTGCCGTTCGCCTCAACCACGCGGGAAACGGTAATGCAGTATGAATTTTCAGTATGCACCGCTTTACCGGCGGCGGAAAAATACCCTATGCTTCTGGCGTCAATATACGGTTCGGTTATGTAGTACCGGTCAGGATTTGCCATGGCGCCGATATACCAGTTTCTTTCGTATGTTTTATAGTGATCATAGTCAGGCTCCCAACCGCTTGACCAGAGAGCCTTTCCGTCGGGAAAACCCAGATATACATGGGCGTACTGGTCGTTGGCTTCATGCCATGTCTGCAGAAGGGTCTGTATTTTTTCCGGTGAAAGTTCGGGGAGCTGTCCCAGGGCGATGGCCATTGCGGAAACATACCAGGCATGGCTTTCGAGCCAGCCGGAAATCCTGGTAGCTTCCCGCCAGGTATTCTGCCCAATCTTTCCCAGGGCCTGGTTGTATATGGATTTCCCGGCTTCCCTGACCCCGACGACGGTGATGACGCCCAGGCTGATAATACAGATCACCAGCAGAACCGTACTGATTCGGAACTGTATATTTTTCATTGGATTATTACCCTTGTCCCCGGTAAGCAGATATTTTTAATTATATCACATTTTATCAGGAAAGGTAATAGCCCAGAATATCAACGCTGAATTTGTTTCGGTCTCCCCGGTAGCGGGCTATGGAAAACTCCACCGGCAGGGAATCGTCCTCGGAATAGGCAACGGTTTTTACCAGGATCAGAGCCTTGTTTTGGGCAATCTGGAGCAGTTTCGCCTCTTTTTTCCTGGCATTTACCGCTTCAATCTCCCGGCGCACCTTGTTGACCCGCACATGGCAGAGATTGTCCAGGGACTGATACAGAGAAGTGGTGCGGAAATCCACATCCATAAGGGCCCTGTACCGGTCAAAAGGCAGAAAAGTCTCCACATACACAAGAGGAGTATCATTGGCCCAGCGGAGCCTGGACAGGCGGATAAGGGCGGCGCTAAGGGGCAAATTAAGCCTTTCATTGGCTTCGTGGGGGCCGTTTAAGCGTTCAAGCCCCAGAACTTCGGTTTTTGGAATAAGGCCCTTGGAAATCATCTCCGCATTAAAACTCTGGAGCCTGTTGAAGAACTTCTCTTCTACCTTGGGTTTGCAGACAAAGGTACCGCGGCCCTTGTAGCGGGCAAGGTAGCCTTCCATCGCCAGCTCGTTAAAGGCCTGCCTTATGGTGGGCCTTGAGACATTGAGGGTTTCACAAAGTTCATTTTCCGGAGGCAGTATATCCCCTTCCTGCAGGGAGGCGTTTTCGAAAAGACTCAAGATTTGCTTCTTGAGCTGATAATACAGGGGAACCGGTATACTCTTGTCGAGCTTTATCGAACTGAGGGCCTGTACCATAAAACGCCTTTACTCCTTAATTAAAGAAACTATGTTAAGAAATTATATTTCATGCCAGCGGGGGTTATCGATCATTACGGGCCTGCCGTCGCTGCCTTCAACTACCAGCTTGCGGTAGCCTTTGGTTTCGATGGTAGCATAGTTATGTCCCGCATCGCCGCGGAATGTAAAGAAAGATACCAACGGAACTTTTCCCGTATTGATACTCCGGTGGGCATAACGTTTCGGCACATAGACCACATTCTCCGGCATCATGGAGATCAACTGCACATCCCCCTCAGGATTTTCCATAAGCATGAAGCCTTCACCGGAAAAAGTATAGTACACTTCGGCTGTTTCCAGAACGGTATGAAAATGACCCTTGGTCATAAAATATTCATCGCCTACTTTACCCGGATATACGATGGAAGTCCCAAAAGCCAGATCCCCTGCCGATTCAGGGGCTCCCAGTTCATAGAATTCGTAGACCAGAGGATCCCCTGCGGCCACGGCCTTATCAAAGGCTTCCGCATCGGCATACATGTTCTTCATCTGGGAAAGCGCCCGTTTTGTAGAGTGGACTCCTTTGGAAAGACCGTCCTTTGCGGAAAAATCCAGCAGGAAACCTTTCTGCCAGTCAAACTGTGTATGTACGTCCATAATTAATTATTCTCCTTTGGCAATACTGCTGAGTTTCTCCAGGGCAGGCCCGTCAATATCAATATTAAAAACTTCGGCAATAACCTGAGTCCAGCCGTAAATAAAATAGTTCCATCCATCCTCTACGTGGAGCATCTTTTCCTTTGCCTGGGCCTGAGCCTGCCGCATAAAGATAAGGTTTCCCCGGTAGTTTATCTCCCACACAAGAGAAGCGGAAGGATAGGAAACCGCATCGGTGGTAGGTGAACCGGGAGCATCCTTCCCCAGCCCCGTAGCATTAACTACCAGGGAATAGGGGGGCAGGGCGGCCACCAGTTTGTCATTATCCGCCGGGACGGGATTATGGATAAAACGAAATTCTATCCGCCTGTCACAGCCGGCAAGAGCCGCCTTTGCCGATTCAAGCCTGGGCAGGCTGCGGTTGGCAATAGTGATCCGCCTGGGCATGTTCTCTCCGAATTTTTCCTGGGAGAAGTAGAGGGACATGGCCAGGGAACTCCCGCCCGCACCCAAAAGCAGAGCCTCGCCGCCGTGATCCTTCCAGAAATTGGCCGGCACAAAGGATTCCAGGGCCAGTCCGGAAGAGATGGGATCCTTGGCATGGGCCCGGAATTTGCCGTCCCTCTTGGAGAGGCTTGAAACCTCCTCCAGTTTTTGCGCAAAAGGATCGGCATAATCAAAAAGATCCCTGCAGGCCTTGTAGAGATCCAGTTTGTGGGTGGTTACCAGAGCCCCCAGGGAGAGGGGATCGTTTTTAATGAATTCCACTACCTGCCGGTATTCTTCCGCCGTGGCATGGAGAGGCAGATCGATTCCCGCGATAACCGTATCCAAACCGAGGTATTCGGCCCATTTGGGGAATACCTTCATGATGGACGACTGTCCGGTAGTTACTCCGATGAAGTAAAAAGTACGCGTTCCGGCTGCCGCAAGCTTCTTCATGTATTCCTCCATGCACAAGCCGTCTAAACGGCATCGTACAGTCAAATCCTCACGCCCGCGGCCAAAGGCCGCATGTCACTATGTAATAACATTATATGGATTCTGCATAAAAAGTAAATACTCCGGTCAAATTTCGCTGGACAACTGAAAACTATTAATGATAGTATGTAATGACATACATGAAATCCCCCTGTATTGAGGAACGATTATGGCATCCTATATCCTGGCCCACGATTTGGGAACCTCCGGCAACAAGGCCACCCTCTTTTCCCTGGACGGGAAAATGGACGCGGGCGTACTCTACGAATACCCGGTCTACTATC
>JAITES010000029.1 GCA_031281925.1 Treponema sp.
GCCTTTACTCTCTATCCGTTCTGTGGTAGTATCAATAGCTAACATACCTGTTCTCCTTACGTATGTGTTTTTTTGTCGAAACTATTATACCACAAGAAGGCAGGTATGTTTTATAAAATCTCGTTTTTATCTTTAACCCGATGGGTTGTGCTCTTTTTGCTGTAATTCCTTGTACGATAAGAAATTAGCTGATTCTGTGTACGGATTCAGGAAATATATCTTGGCAGAAATATGTCGCATAACATGCTGAAATAACAAGCGCTTATACTTCCGCCATACGGCGGATCGCGTCTTCAACAAGCGCGTTAAGGGAAATGCCATGGGCATGAGCCAGGAGCGCCGCCTTGCGGTGTAAATCCGCCCCGATCCGCACATTGAACGAACCTTTATAGGGCTTTTCCGGCTGTGTACTGTTTTTTGTACAAATCGCCAGATATTCCTCAACCGCATTGTGAAAATCTTCTTTGATGGTAATTACAGTATCGCCTTCAAAGGATATAAGCGGTTTAATACCGATAACCTTGCCATGAAATACATTGTCTTTTTCGGAGAACTCAATGCTGCCGACATACCCTTTGTAATGAAGATAATTGTTCATACAATACCTTTTTCTTTTAGAGCCATTATAATATCATCAACATATATTAACAGGAGAGATTTTGCAACTATTTTTAGTGACATAACATAAGAAAATAAACGGTATAAATCGAAAACGAATTTACTTCTTTTTATCTATTTTTATTGACAAATGCTTTCTTTGGTGTTATCCTTCTCAAAAGGAAGTGTCAATCATGGATAAAATCAGACTGGGCTATGCCCCTACAAGGCGGAGTATATTCAGCGCGCCGGATGCGCTCAGGTACAGGGGTCTTACCAGGGATCGTCTTCTGGAACTGGGGGTAGACATTGTTGATATTGACGGCATCAACAGCGAAGGACTCCTTTTTGATGACAGGGATCTTCCCCGGATCGTAGAACTGTTCAGGAATGAGGGGGTAGACGGGCTTTTCTTTCCCCACTGTAACTTTGGCACAGAATACCTGGTTGCCGCTCTTGCCCGGGAAATGGCACTGCCCGTTCTCCTGTGGGGGCCAAGGGACGAGCGTCCCGATGAAAATGGCATACGTCTCAGAGACAGTCAGTGTGGTCTTTTTGCATCGGGCAAAGTACTGCGGCGCTTCCGTGTTCCCTTTACCTATATGACCAACTGCCGTCTTTCCGATCCGGAATTTGAACGGGGCATTGATCTCTTTCAGAGGGTATGTAATGTCGTAAAGACGTTTCGTCATATCAGGATACTGCAGATTTCTACACGTCCCTATGATTTTCTCACTACCATGTGTAACGAAGGGGAGCTGCTTGAAAAATTTAATATTCAGCTTGCCCCTGTTCCAATGACGGAGCTTGTACAGGCCATAGAGAAAGCAAAGGATACCGCGGAAACAAAAGAGACAAGCCGGTTTATAAAAGATAACATGGAAATAAAGGTTGAAGCCGCTCTTGTTGAAAAAGTTGCTTCCCTCAAGGCTGCCATGAAAAAACTTGCGGAACAGTATAACTGTAATGCGGTCGCAATCCAGTGCTGGAATGCCCTTCAGGCGGAGATCGGGATCATGCCCTGCGCCGCCAACTCTCTTCTTACCGGAGAAGGGATTCCGGTTGTCTGCGAAACCGACATACACGGCGCCGTTACTTCTCTCATGGCGCAGGCCGCGGCCCTCGGAGAAAAGGAGATAATGTTTGCCGACTGGACAATACGCCATCCGGACAATGAAAACGGCGAACTGCTGCAGCATTGCGGCCCATGGCCTCTTTCTCTTGCCAAATCAAAACCTGCGTTGAGCAAGCCTTTGGTTTTTGATTACGGAGGCGCGGTTGCGGCGGAGGCCAGGCATGGTCTCCTCACTCTGGCGCGTTTTGACGGGGACAACGGGGAATACAGTCTGCTCCTGGGAAACGCCAGGGGGATTGACGGCCCCTATACTCTGGGAACCTACCTCTGGATAGAAGTTGAAAACTGGAAACGGCTGGAAGCAAAAATAGTTGAAGGCCCCTATATCCATCACTGCGTAGGCATTCATGGAGATTATGTTCCGGTACTTTATGAAGCCTGTAAATATCTGGGGCTGCAGGCGGATCTTTACGACAATAATGAAGAAACGGTGAAAGCCTTCATCAGAGGAGAATGATGCCGGACGTAAAAAATATATCGAACATGAAACGGGGTTTTATGCAGGAAGGATGTATTCTTGCCATTGACCAGAGTACATCCGGTACCAAGGCTCTTGTTTTTAATTCCGGCGGGGCCATTATCTCCCGTTATGATCTGGCGCATGAACAGAAAATTTCCGCGGAAGGCTGGATTTCCCACGACCCGGTAGAGATATACCGCAACACCATAGAAGCCGCGGGGGCGGCGCTTAAACAGGCCGGAACAGATCCTGCATCCGTCTGCGGTATCGGGATCAGTACCCAGCGGGAAACCGCCCTGGTTTGGCAGAGATGCGGAGGCAGGCCGGTCTGTGACGCGGTTGTGTGGCAGTGTACACGGGGCAAGGAAATCTGCGAAAGGCTGAAAGGTAGTGATGAAATGATACGGGAACGTACCGGCCTTAGGCTTTCTCCCTATTTTTCCGCGGCCAAAATTGCCTGGATACTTGAGCATAATAATACCCATAGAGAGGAACTCTGCGCAGGTACCATAGATACATGGCTCGTCTATAAACTTACCGGCAATTTTAGAACGGATTTTTCCAACGCATCCCGTACACAGCTTTTTAACATCAAAACACTTTCCTGGGACAGGGAGATTGCCGCTCTTTTCGGAATTGCTCCCGCTATGCTTGCGGAAGTGTGCGACAGTAACAGTAACTTCGGCATGACCGACCTTGAAGGTCTTTTGCCCCGGCCCGTTCCTGTTCATGGAGTTTTGGGCGATTCCCATGCGGCTCTCTTTGGACAGGGATGCCTTGAAAAGGGAATGGGGAAAGTAACATACGGTACCGGATCTTCGGTGATGATCAACGTAGGGGAAAGGCCTGTTTTTTGTAACAATGTAGTCAGTTCGCTTGCCTGGGGAATAAACGGAAAGGTACATTATGTACTCGAAGGGAATATTAACTATTCCGGCGCGGTTATAAAATGGCTTATAGATGATGTGGGACTCATTTCATCTTCCAAAGAGGCGGGAAAACTGGCCTCCGGGGCAAATCCGCAGGATACCTGTTACCTTGTTCCGGCCTTCTCGGGTCTGGGGGCTCCCTATTGGAAATCCGATGCAAAGGCATGTCTGTGTGGTATGAGCCGTACCACGGGAAAGGCGGAGATCGTAAAAGCCGCGGAGGAAAGCATAGCCTGGCAGATTGCCGATGTCCTTCATTCCGTATATGAAGAGTCGGGAATCACCTTAAAAGAATTACGGGCGGACGGCGGCGCAACAAAAGATGAATATCTGATGCAGTTTCAAAGTGATATTCTCAATATGCCGCTGGGAGTCAGTGAACATGAAGAACTCTCCGCCACCGGTGCAGCCTATATGGCCGGTATTGCCCTGGGGATCTATAAGCCCGTTTTGCTTGACGCCGTGAAACGGAAACAGTACCTTCCTTCGATGGAAAAAGAGGAAAGGGAAAGACGCCGTAAAGGCTGGCTGGACGCGCTTCGCCTTGTAATGGATCCTTAAAACTATCTCTTCCCCAGTCTTGAAGCGGAGGCAAGTACCATCAGCAATGCAATGTCCCCCTGGCGGACGCCGGGAACCCTGGCGGCCTGGCCTATGGTAAGCGGTTTGACTTTGCTGAGTTTTTCCTTTGATTCCGCGGAGAGGCCGGAAATGGAATAATAGTCAAGATTTGGATCAAGTTTTACCGCATCCATTCTGGCGTTTCTCGCAGCGGCCCGTTGTTCCTTTTCGATGTAGCCTGAATACTTAAGATCCAGCGCCACACGTTCAAGCCATTCTTCAGGATAAGCCTCCATTCCCTCAAGGCCGCTTTTCCACGTGGAAGCTTGCTTCCGCACAGAAACATGTTTCTGAAGATCCTGATAGTTTTTGATCCCCTGTTCCCTGAAAAGTTCCTGTATCGTTTCCAGGGCTTCCTTCTTCCTGCAGAAACGCTGCCAGCGCTCATCATCCACAAGACCGATGCTGCGGCCTTTCGGGGTAAGCCTTGTATCGGCGGTATCGTGCCGCAGCATCAGGCGGTGTTCAGCCCGGCTTGTAAACATGCGGTAGGGTTCTTTTGTGCCCAGCGTGGTAAGATCGTCCACAAGCACACCGATATAGGCATCGGAGCGGCCCAGCACAAGGGCTTCAAGGCCGCGCAGTTTTGCGGCCGCATTGATCCCCGCAACGAGGCCCTGGGCCGCGGCTTCCTCATAGCCGGAACTGCCGTTGGTCTGTCCCGCGCAAAAAAAACCGGAAAGGCGTTTGCTTTCCAGGGTGGGGTAGAGATCCTGCGGGTCAAGGTAATCGTACTCCACCGCATAGGCGGGGCGCACAATCTCTGCCTGTTCAAGGCCCGCAATGCTGCGGATAAAATCATGCTGTACATCTTCCGGCAGGGAACTGGAAAGGCCGTTGAGGTACATTTCATGCGTGTAGAGTCCTTCGGGTTCCACAAAGACATGGTGCCGCTCCCTTTCCGGGAAACGGATCACCTTGTCTTCAATCGAAGGACAGTAACGCGGGCCCGCCCCCTGTATTTTTCCTCCGTAGAGGGGGGAACGGCTTATGTTTGCACGGATAATGTCATGGGTTTTTGTGTTGGTATAGGTGATCCAGCAGGGAAGCAGGGGGAACGGGGGACGGAAGCAGAAGGCGGGATCGATGTCAAATGAGAAGCCCTGAGGATCCTCGCCGTCCTGTTTTTCCATTTTACTGTAGTCGATACTGTTGCCGGCAATACGGGCAGGCGTTCCGGTTTTGAGCCGGCCCATGGGGAAACCGAGTCTGCGGAGACTCTGCCCCAGGCCAAGGGCGGCTTCCTCTCCCAGCCTTCCTTCGGGAGCGTCATAGTCACCGATGAATATCTTCCCTTCCATAAAAGTACCGGATGCCAGAATCACTGTTTTTGCGCTTATCCGTCTTCCCCGCAGAGTAACAACGCCGCGTACCGCATTGTCCGTTAACAGGTCAACAACCGTGTCCATCATGATCGAGAGGCCTTTTTGCATTTCCAGAGCCTGCCGGGCCGCCGTCTGATATGCCTGTTTATCCGCCTGGGCTCTGGGAGCCTGGACCGCCGGGCCCCGTGAACGGTTGAGCAGACGGTACTGGATCATGGTTCTGTCGATAAGTTTTCCCATTTCACCGCCCAGCGCATCAAGTTCCCGGACGAGGTTTCCCTTGGCAAGGCCGCCCACCGCGGGATTGCATGAAAGCGCTCCGATACGGTCGGGATTTTGGGTGATGAGCAGCGTGGAACAGCCAAGCCGGGCGCAGGCAAGGGAAGCCTCAATCCCCGCATGACCTCCGCCGATGACGATACAGTCGTAACCCATAGCGCAAGTTTAATTGGAGGTGTACACTCTGGCAATACATGCGGCCTTCGGTCCCGAAATGAGGATTTAGTGTCTGTCCGCAAATTCGGTTACTTTGCGGACTCTAATATATGCGCTGCAGGGAGCGGCTTGTTTATGGGCATCGAAGATAAATATAGTCTCACCGAAGGCGGCATAATCAAAAAACTTCTCCTCATCGCCGTCCCGATCATGGGGAACCAGTTTCTGCAGATGGCCTACAACCTCACCGATATGTTCTGGCTGGGGAAGCTTGGCAGCGAGGCGGTTGCGGCCTGCGGCGCAGCGGGCATGTTCATGTGGCTTTCCTTCGGCTTCATGCTCATAGGCAGGATGGGGGCGGAGATAGGAATTTCCCAGTCCCTGGGCCGGGGAGACAAAAAGGCCGCCCTGGCTTATTTTCACAACGCCTTTATCATCGCCGTAATTCTCGGCATTTTTTATGCACTCTGCATGATAGTGTTCAGGCGGGAGCTGATCGGTTTCTTCCGCTTCCGGGAAACCGGAGTGACCGAAAACGGCATCGTATATCTGCTCATCGTTTCCACCATGATGCCCCTGAGTTTTATCGGTATCGTCATCGGGGGCGCTTTTCAGGCCGCGGGGAATTCGAGAACCCCCTTCATCATGGTTGCCGTCGGGGTTGTTACCAATGTGATCCTTGATCCCGTTTTTATCATCGTATTGGGGATGGGGGTGAAAGGAGCGGCACTGGCAACGATCCTGTCGCAGTTTTTTTCGTTCTTTGTGAATATGGGCGCAATATTCCTGCTGCGGATTAAACCCTTTGAAGGCTTCTCTTTCAGGCTGCGCTTTGATAAGGGAAAAACCATTCAGATTTTCAAGTGGGCCATTCCCATAGGGCTTGAGAACATTTTCTTTTGCTTTCTTTCCATGGTAACAGGCCGCATCGAAGCAGGCTTCGGCGCCAGCGCCGTGGCCGCAAGCCGGGTTGGATCTCAGGTAGAATCACTGTCATGGCTTATCGGCGCGGGTTTCGGTTCCGCTCTGGTTGCATTTATCGGCCAGAATTACGGAGCCGGCAAGCAGGAGCGGATCGATCGTGTTGTACGGCTTTCCTCAGTCATCATGACGGTCTGGGGCCTTTTTGTAATGGCCTTCCTCTGGTTTGCGGGCCGCTATGTCTTTGCCCTGTTTCTCCCTGCGCCGGAAATGATGGCCCTGGGCATCCCCTATCTGCGCATCCTTTCGTTCTGTCAGCTTGCCATGAACATTGAAGCTGTAGGCTCAGGCGCGTTCAAGGGCACAGGACGAACCATAGAGCCTTCAATCGTGGTGATTGCTACCAACGCCATAAAGCCGGTACTGGCATTCCTCCTGTCCCGTACAAGCCTGGGCCTCTACGGTATCTGGATAGGAGTTGTAATCACTGCAAACATGCGGGGAATCTGGATGAATGTATGGTATGCCGCGGCCCGCCGAAAGAAATTTTAAATTCAGCCGGAGACCATACGGCATGCCCTGTGCGGACAGAAAGAAGTCCATGTCTATTAAGGGCAGCTACTTCCCGACACAGAATGTGCTGAACATGAGTTCCAGCATGTCCGCGTTTGACACTTCGCCCGTGATCTCTCCCAGCGCGTTTACCGCTTCCCGGAGGCAGGGGGCTATGAGATCCAGGGCTTCATGCTGTTCGGCAAGATTCAGGGCTTCATTCAGGGAGGCAAGGGCGCCGTCCACGAGGTCTTTTTGCCGCCGGGTTCCCAGGCCCGGGCCTTCGCTTTCCGCGGCTTCTCCCGCAGTATCCCTGAGCGCCCCTGCAATGGCCGCCAAAAGCTCCGTCATGCCTTCCCCGGTTCTGGCGCTGAAGGGAAGCGGCCCTGGCGAAGTTTCGTTGGGTTTGTAAACCCCTGCGGTTTCAGGCAGGGAAACTTTTTCCGGAAGCTTCAGGTCTTCGGGAATCTTCGCCCTGTCAATCTTGTTCCACAGTACTATTGTTGGTTTTCCGGGATGCAGAAAATTCAGGTCTTCTTCACGCAGCCCCTTTTCCCCGTCGATTACATAGACAAGCAGATCCGCGCTCTCAAGCAGTTCACGGCTGCGTTCAACACCCAGCCTTTCCGCCTGGTCGCCCGAATCGCGGAGCCCTGCCGTATCAATGAGCCGCACCGGTATGCCTTCGACGGAGAGCCATGCCTCTATCCAGTCCCTGGTGGTACCGGGAATCTCCGTAACGATGGAACGTTCCTCCCCGAGGAGCAGGTTGAAGATGCTTGATTTTCCCGCGTTGGGAAGGCCCGCAATAACAGCCAGCGCCCCGTCCTGATAGAGCCGTTCCCGCTGCCATGAAAGGGACAGCTTTTGAAGCCTCTCTCCGGCTTCTTCCGCTTTCTCCCTGCCGGGAAAGGCGCCTGCGGCCTCCCCTGCGGCGGCATCCGCCTCATCCTCCGAATAGTCAAGGTACAATTCGGTTTCGGCAAGGACATTCAGGAGAAGTTTTTTTATGCCGTTTATCTCATCTTCAAGAACACCCGAAAGTCTTCCGACAGCATTACTGCGGCCGCGGTCTGTTTTTGCGGAAACAAGTTCCATCACCGATTCGGAACGGGAAAGATCCATCTTGCCGTTCATAAAGGCCCGGAAACTGAACTCTCCGGGAAGCGCATCCCGGAAACCCGAACGGCGGAGCGCCGCCAGTACCGCGGTGGAAGCAATGCCTCCGTGACAGGAAATTTCAAGGCTGTCTTCGCCTGTATAGGAAAGCGGAGCGCGGTAAACCGAAACCATAACTTCATCAAGCTTGCCGCTTTGTTCCCCGGACGCGGGCCTAAGTATCCAGCCGTGAACAATGGTATTGCCCGGAGAGCGGAGGAGTTTTTCCGGCTTCGAAAACACCTCCGCCGCAGCCTCTATGGAACCTTTCCCGCTTAAGCGGATCAGGGCCAGGGCGCCCTTACCCGGAGGAGTCGCAACGGCGGCTATAAGATCGTCATTTGCATAAGAATTCATGCCTGTTCCTGAGAGGGAGCCATGCGGCGCCGCTTCCGGTATGCCTCACTCCGCTTTTTCGGCGCCGCCTTCCGCAAGGCGGATTCTCCGGAAACACCAGGGCGCTCCCGCATAGATCCACAATTCGAGACACGCAAACTGCAGGAATACTGCAAGACGGTAGATCCCCTCTCCCTCTTCGATCCCCAGAATACGCCTCAGCATGGAAAAGATGATAAACACAAGGGCAACTCCCGCAATTCCCAGCAGGAACCGTGCCGCCCGTGTAAAGAAGGCCGCCGCTCCCCTGCGTCCAAAAAGAGATGCCGCATTAAATTTTAATTTATTGACAGCAATGCTGTAGCCGAATCCCATGCCCAGAACAACCCCGCCCGGCATGACCAGAGATTGTACCGCATTGGGTATTTCTTTGGAGGCCTGTGGATTATAGAGAATCATCACAAAGGCTGCCGCGGCGCTTGCGATAAACTGTACACGCATGCCGCCCTTGAGGAGAAAGGCCGCCAACTTTTCGGTACAGAGAAAGTATACTGTCAGTACCAGCGCGCCGAGAATCCAGCCCCCCGCAAGATCGGTGGGAAAGTGAACACCCAGGTAGACGCGGGAAAACCCGACCAGAAGGGTGATGAGAATGGCCGCCGCCCAGGCCTGCCATTTTTTGAACCAGGACGCAACGATACTCCACATGGTCAGCGAAATCTGGGCATGCCCGGAAGGGAGACCGTAGAGGCTCTCCCGGATCATTCCTACCGAGGGATCCCAGCCGGGCCAGAAAGGCCGAGGCTGTTTACAGAGAAATTTCAGGCTAAGGTTGATCCATGTAGATGCCATAACCGCCAGTCCCAGGCGGAATCCTTTTTTTTCATCTATACACCAATAGATAAGAGGGAGGAGGATCATGTAGGCCGGGGCGGCTCCGAAGGTGGTCACCGCTTTCATAAAGGCTGTAAGCGCCGGATTGGCGCCGCCCTGTACTGTTCTGATGAGGCCGAGGCCCCACTGTAATACCGTTTCCATATGTGGAGCTTAGACAGAACCCGCGTTTCTGTCAATGAATTCCCGTTTTTCAGAAATTTTCAAAAAAACTTTCGCGGAGCCGCTGAATGGCCGATTCCTGACGCTTGGTGGGTTTTGGCGTTGGGTTTACCGAAAGCATGTCCTGTACCTGGGCCTCAAAATCAGATTTTTCAATACTCACCAGTACCAGAAATTCGTAACGCTCCGCTCCGTTTTCCTGATTTTCATCTTCAAAAACCTGTTTTTTTATCCAGAAGACAGCTTCCTTAACGGCTCCGTAATATTCCCCGTCATAGGCCCGGCGCATGGACGCCGCAAAAAATTGACCGTATTCATCATCCGGGTAGTAGTATTCCGCCCCATGGTAGAAACGTTCTTCGATCCGCTGCGCCGCTAGAAGGGCAAAATCCTGATATACGGTAAAACCCCGGCTCCAGTGGCGCAGGGCATTGAAATTGTCTCCCTCGCCGCTTCCAATAAAAACATAGCGGCCCCGGTATGCGTCCAGCGCTTCAATCCCCCGGATTCCCCCTTCCAGATATTCTCTGGCCCAGAGCGGCATTTCGCCGCCTTCCGCCCTGCCTTCAAAGTCCGTGATGCGGTATGCCTCTTCTGTTTTCGGTGTTTCCGTTACCGTTTGAAGAAGGAGGGCGCCCCGGGAACTGCTGCAGGAAAGAGGAATGAAAAAAAAGAACACCCACAGGACAGCAGTGCTAAGGGAGTACGATAGCGGATGAAATTCCGGTCTCATTGGTTTTGACACTATTGATTCAAATTAGCTTCGGCCTGAATTATGCCGGTTCCGGTGGAAGAATTCGGGGGGTAATTTTACTTACAAGCCCTGCAGAGGAACTGTTCAGAGGATCGCTCCGATCTTTGGCTTCCACAGACGATTCGGAATCCATGGTTTCTTCAACGGTTTCATGGGGTTTGGAGGAAAAACCGGAAAGAACCAGTTCATTCACGATTAACCCGATGGTTTTTTCGGCAGTCCCTTCTGCGGAAAGATTCCCGGTATTCAGGTTTCCTGCGTCCTGTGTCTGCTCTGCAATTTCACCGTTTCCGGGAAGAATTCCCTCCGCCGCCGGATTTGCGGTTTCAGCCCCGGGATCGGGAACAAAATGAAGCGTCAGGGAACCTTTGCCCGAAAGCGCGGCGGAAAGATTCAATCTTGTACTTTCCGGCGGGAACTCCTGTTTTTCCGGGCCCAGGTAAAGCATAAGGGTATTCCCGGCAGCGGCGAAACCGAGATTCATATCCACAAAAGATTCCCCCGAGGGGAAGAAATGCAGGAGGGGGCTTGCGTCAGGCAGGGCAGAGAGAAGGATCATCCCCTTTGTGTATGACAGATCCAAATCCAGGGAAGAGGAATCTTCAAGCCCCAGGCTGAATTTCATGATATGCCCTTCCGCCAGAGTCTTAAAATGGAACAGAATTTGGCCGTTCCCCTCGCCGTTTTTGATATTGAAAGGGAAGTCCGGAATAATGTAGCTATCCCCTTCGGCAAGAGCAAGACCGTAAATGCCGTCCGCCGGCGCCCAGCGAACCTCCTGCCCCGCGGGACTGACCAGAACCGTGTCCCCGCGAGTGGGATTCAGAGAATCCTGGAGATTGCCCCAGAACTGATACAGATGGAGCAGATCTTTTTTCGACCTTTCAAAATACGCCTGCTGTCCCTTGGACGAAACAGCCACCGACATCTCCAGGGCGGCTCCCGCCGCGGGTTTCACTGAGGGATCGTCATGTACGGGCATGAAGGGGAAAAGTTCCGCGCGGATACTGAGGAAACCGGTCTGTTCAGGCGCCTTCCACATGAAACGGTTGGCTCCTTTAATCACCCTTCCCTCGCCAATTTTCTTCCTGCCGTTATACCAGATGATATAGGGATCCAGAGAAGAATCGAAATAAGCCTGGGCTTCCAGCATGATGGTTACACCGGGCGGCGCAAGAGAGCTGTTTCCGGCAAGTCCGGGAAGATAATTCCGGATATCTACCAGGGAAAAAGACGCCTGATTGAGGTAATATACCTGTCTTTCTATCTGATAGAGGCTGTCCTTTTCGCCCATTATCTGGAAAACCATGATATAAGTACCCAGATTAAGGTCTTCAGGTATATTATAGTAGGGTATATCCCTGTCAAGCCTGGAAACATGGATTATTTTCCCGTCGTTTGGCTTGCCTTCCCATTCCGTTCCATCCGGTTTCAGGGTATAGAGCGTTTTTCCGTAAACAGCGCCGCCTGAATCCTTCAAAAACACCGTAAGACCCGAAACATCCGGGTCGTTGGCTACCGAATTGGCAAAAAAAGGCTGTATCTGGTCGTCGCTGCGGATAACGGCGCAATCGTCCAGGGTCTGGTTATTCACCAGGGCATTAACCCGGTAGGTTCCGCTGGTAGGCAGTACTGTATCCAGTTCCCCGCAAGAAAAAAACAGGGTTGAAAAGGTGAGAATAAACGCTAAAACTGACATGGGGAGCTTCAATTCTCCCATTTGAAGACACATATCCTTATTTCAGTATACTACTTTTTGGTACAATAATCCAGTACTTGGGAAAAAATTCCTTGTTTTTTT
>JAITES010000113.1 GCA_031281925.1 Treponema sp.
TCCGCCTATGTAAAGATCAGCGAAGGCTGCAACAACCGCTGTTCTTTCTGCGCCATCCCCCTCATCCGGGGGCCTCTCAAGTGCCGCAGTATTCCTGATATTACAGGGGAGTGCAGGGAACTTCTGGACAGGGGCATAAAGGAATTCTGTCTTATCGGCCAGGATCTGGGTAGTTTTACTGCCGCGGGGGCCGGCCTTCCCGCACTGCTTGAAAAGCTTTCGGATCTCCCCGGAGATTTCTGGGTACGGCTTCTCTATATCCACCCGGATCATTTTCCGGTAAAGATTCTTGACCTGATGGAAAGGGATCCCCGTTTTCTTCCCTACTTCGATCTTCCCTTTCAGCATGCCTCCGCGGGGATACTGCAGTCCATGAACCGCCGGGGCAATGCGGATGTCTACCTTGAACTTGTTGACAGCATCCGTACACGGCTTCCCGCAGCGGTTATCCGTTCAACCTTTCTCCTCGGTTTTCCCGGCGAAAGTGAAAAGGACTTTGAAACCCTGCTGCGGTTTCAGGAAAAGGCTGAGCTTGACTGGCTCGGCTGTTTTACCTGGTCGCGGGAGGAGGACACCCAGGCCTTTTCCATGAAGGGCAGAGTGGCGAAGAAACTGGCCCTGGAGCGGAAGCGTATCATCGGGGAGAAGCAGGTCCCCATTACGGAAAGGCGCATGGATCGTTTTGTCGGACAGGAACTTACCGTGCTCGTGGAAGAGGCGCTGGAAGGCGATGGGGAGGATCTCTATCTCGGCCGCTCCTATGCCCAGGCCCCGGAGGTAGACGGCGCCATGGTGATCAGTACCGGAAAAACCCTGCGGAACGGAAGCTTTGTCCGGGGCAGGGTCTGTCTCCGCGCCGGTTTCGATCTGGAAATCAGGGTATAGGCAATTCCCAAAGGCTGAAGTTTTGGAAAAGCCTCTGGGCTTCAGCTTTCCCATACCGTTTTACCGGCCATCATGGTGCGGATCACCTTTGCCTTGTGGATCTCTTCTGCCGGAGTAGTGAAGATGTCCCTGTCCAGGAAACAGAGATCCGCCAGGAAGCCTTCTTTTATCTGCCCCAGGCAGTCTTCATCGAAACTGGAATACGCCGATTCAACGGTGTACGCGTCAAGGGCGCTTTTTAGATCCACCCTTTCTGCGGGGTAGTATCCGCCCGGCGGATTGCCTGTATACGGGTCTTGACGCAGAACAGCCCAACTGATGTTGAGGAGGGGATTGAGGGCGCTTACCGGCGCGTCGGTTCCGTAGCTTGCCCGGATACCCAGTTTCTTCATGGTTCCCCATGCATAGGAAGCGGAGGCAAGTTCCTTTCCCACCCGGCTTTCGAGAATATGCCAGTCGTCGGCAAGGAATACCGGCTGGACAAAGGTAAGAATATTCTTTTGCGCAATCCGTTCCAGAAGAGGCCGGTCTGTGATCTGGCAGTGGACAATCCCGTGGCGGAGAGGGTTTCTGTTTCCTTCGATGATTTTGTCAAACGCGTTGATCACTTCTTCCGTTCCCGCGTCCCCTATGGCGTGGACGATCACCTGCATGCCTGCCCCGGCGGCCTTCCGGGAAAAGTATTCCAGCTGCTCTTTTTCAAGCACGGCAAAGCCTGAAGTTTCAGGTTTGTCATGGTAGGGTTTCCGCATCCAGGCGGTTTGGCCTCCCAGCGTACCGTCGATAAAGAGTTTCAGCGGCCCCATCCTGAGCAGCGGGCCGCCTATTTCATCCTCCCTCAGCAGCTTTCCGGTAACAAGACCCCTGCTGATAAATTCATCCAGAAATTTTTCCTTGCCGGAGATGCCGCACTGCATGGTAAGCCTGATCCTGGGGCCGTCTTCACGGTAGAGTTCCTGCAGCACCCCAAGAACCTCATCCGTGTCGGGGCCGTTTATGTCATAGCTGCCCAGCGCGGTTATTCCCAGGGAAAGAGCCCGCCGCATTGCCCGTGTAAAGTTATCCGCCATCTCTGGCCCGGTCAGGGGAGGCATGGGAGAGCGGACAATGGCATTGGCGTTTTCCCGCAGTATTCCTGTCGGCCTGCCGTTTTGATCCTTTTCGATAGTACCCCCTTCCACCGCGGGAGCCCTTTCGCTTAAACCCGCCATTTGAAGGGCCAGGGAGTTACAGTAGATCGTATGCCCGCAATGACGGCTGATGATAATGGGATGTACGGTAGAAATCCTGTCGAGATCGTCACGGTTGAGATCCCGCTTCTCCCCGGTAAAAAGATCCGGATTTACCCCCGCTCCCTGAACATAGATCCCCGGCCCAGGCTTAAGCTTTTCGATAAGCTTCCTCCCGCGCTCAAGAACTTCTTCAACTGAAAGTGCGCCGGCCCCTTCGATCATTCCCTCCCGCCGGCCGAGCCACTGGAGGTGAAGGTGGCTGTCATGGAAGGCAGGCAGAACCAGGGCGCCTGAGGCGTCTATTTTTTTAGTTCCCGCGGTCGCAGGAATTTCCTCATTGGAACCGCTTTTCAGTATCCGCCCATTCCCGATAAGGAGGGCCTGGCAAAATTTCCCCCCGGCGAGAGGGACTTTGGCGTTGTGGATTACACATAATGGTGACTTCATTTGAGCAAGCGTATCATAAAAAAAAGGCAGCTACCAAGAGGCTTTTACCATCTTACCCTTGATCGCATCCTGAGTTTATAATTTGCACATGGGTGATTACCTTAGCGTGCTTAATCCTGAACAGCGGCAGGCTGTGCTCCATACCGGGAAACCGCTCCTCATTCTTGCCGGCGCGGGATCCGGAAAGACCAGAGTCATCACTACCAAGATCGCGTGGCTGATACGGGAACAGGGCATCGATCCCCGTTCGATCCTTGCGGTAACCTTTACCAACAAGGCTGCCCGCGAAATGTCCGAACGGGCCCAGCTTATCGACGAGAGGGCTTCCGCCGCAATGCTGCGAACCTTTCATTCATTCGGGGCCTGGTTCCTGAGGCGCAACGGAACTCTGGGAGGCCTCGATTCCGGTTTTGTAATTTACGATGATGATGATCAAATTTCCCTCCTTTCCAGCATCATGGAAAACGCTCCCAGGGCCGAAGTCCGTGAGGCTGCCAACAGCATTTCCCGGGCCAAGGACTATTTTCTGGGACCTGAGGATCCGGAACTGGATCTTATCGATCATCTGCCGCAATTCCGCAGAGTCTATGCGGCCTACGAAGAGCGGATGGCAAAGATAGGAAACGTGGACTTTGGGGATCTTATCAAGAAACCCGTAGAGATACTCCGGGAGAATCCGGATGTCGCCGCCCGTTTCAGGAACCGTTTCCGGGTTATCATGGTAGACGAGTACCAGGACGCCAACATCGCCCAGGCAGAACTCCTTAAAACCCTCTCGGGGACAGAAACATATATCTGTGTCGTCGGGGATGATGATCAGTCCATCTACCGTTTCCGGGGAGCGGAAGTCCGCAATATCCTCGAATTCCCCGACCATTTTCCCGGCACGGAGATCATCAGGCTGGAGAGAAATTACCGTTCCACAGCCCCCATACTCCGGGCGGCCTCTTCCGTGGTGGCCCACAATCAGGGACGGCTGGGTAAAACCCTCCGCGCGGAAAAGGGTGAAGGGAAACTCCCCGTGCTTGCCTTTCTCCCCGATCAGGATGAAGAAGCGGCCTACTGCGCCAGCCTCATCGCCAACGCGGTCAAAAAAGGCGGCCGCTATGACGAGTGGGCCATACTCTACAGAACCAACGCCCAGTCCCTCGGCTTTGAGACCGAATTTCTCCGCCGGGGAATCCCCTATCGGGTCATAGGCTCCCTCAAATTCTATGAACGGGAAGAGATCAAGGACGCCCTGGCGCTGCTTTCGGTTCTGGTAAATCCGCGGGACGAAGTGGCCTTCCGCCGGGTGGTAAACAAGCCCAGCAGGGGAGTAGGGCCCGCCACCGTGGACAGGATCATCGAGTACAGTGAGGAATTCGGCTCCGATCTTCTCAGGACGGCGGGAGCTTTACTTCCGGAACTGGGAACCAGGGCAAGAACCGGTATCGAGACCTTTAACACGGTGATCGAGGGTGGAAAGGCCCTGCTTGAAGGAGAGAAACCCGAAGAGAAACGGAAGAGCGGCAAGGCCCGGGATCAAGTCTCCCTGAAAGAAACCCTTGCCGCGGGAGAGGGACTTTCAGCCATCGTTGTCAAACTGGTAAAGGATTCAGGCATTGCAGATTATCACCTGGAACACGATGAAATTTCGGGAAACCAGCGGCTTAACAATCTCCAGGAACTGGCAAATGCGGCAAGTCTCTATGCCCTCAGCATGGAAGGCCTCCTCGAATTCCTGGAACACATAGAGCTTGACCGTTCCCTGGCCGCGGAAAGCGCGGAAAACTCAAAAGGAGTCTTCCCCAATGGAACTGTTACCCTCATTACCCTGCATAATACCAAGGGCCTTGAGTTCAAAAAGGTGATCATTACCGGGGTGGAACAGGGGGTTTTCCCCAGGGAAGACAAGAAAGGCGAGGATATTGAAGAGGAGAGGCGGCTTTTCTATGTGGGGGCCACCAGGGCCATGGATGAACTCTACTTCTGCTGCTGCGCGCTCAGGCGGCTTTACGGCCGTACCATGCCTGCAGAACCGAGCCTTTTCCTCCGGGAGATCGATAAAGCCGGCCTCAGGGTCATCGGAAACGCTCCTTACGGTTTCGGCGCCGGGCCTGCAAAGATAAGGGAACAGGGAAGCCGCATGCCGGCGGTCTCTTCCTGCGGGCGCTGGAGGCAGGGAGACAGGGTTTTTCATGACGATCACGGCTACGGGGCGGTGACAGAGATCCGTGAAAGCGATGAAGGCCCCGTCATCAGTGTTCGTTTTGATACGGGACACGAAACCCGCTTTCTTTCGGAACATCAAAGCAGCCGTTTTACCAAAATAGGCGGAGATTAATGAGCGGAAATTCCTTATTGAACCTGCTGCCGCCTGTACTGAGGGCCCGGGACTACAGGCTCTATACCCGCAGCGGCAAAGACAGGACAGAAGGCCGGATAGTCGATCTCTGGCAGGCCGGAGGCCGGGCAATCATGGGCCATACACCCCATCTCCTTCTCCGGGATCTGAAAAATACCGCAAACCGGGGCCTTTTTTCCCCTCTGCCGCACTTTCTGGAAGGACGCCTTGTCAAAGCCCTCGGCAGCCTCATTGCAGGCCGGAATTTCCGGTTTTATTCCTCCTTCCCCATGGATCCCGGCGGAACCGGCATGCCTTCCCCCCTTCCCGATCCTGCCTTGAACCCGAAACCTCAGGGCGAAGTATCACTCTGGCGGCCCTTCCTCGCTGAAGCCTCCCTGTCTTCCGTACCAGTTTTGCTTCCCGTATTGCCCGGCGCTTCGTTTTTTCCCCTTTGGGTTACAGCCTCCCTACCCGGTTCGCTTGAAAAAAAACTCCCCCCCGGGGATCTGATCCCCCCTATGGTTTTGGCCGCCGTGCTCCGGGCCCTCAATGATCTCATCAGCACCCCGGAAAGGGGCCGTGCGGATTTCCCCGGGATACGCAAAATACTCCCCGAAAGCCCCTGGATCGGGCGCGGGATCTATCTCTCTCTCAGGGAGGCGGCGGACATGGAGAACTGGGAGAAATTTTTCCGCCGCTTTCTGGAAGGCGGCTTCCTTATTCCCCCCGGCCCGGAGGAACCCCTGATACTCCCCGGAGAACTTTCCCCCGGAGAGGAAGCCGCCCTTGTTTCACTCTTGCACTTTCGGCCTTAAAAAGAGATACTACAAGCTATGGATATAGGGGAGTTGGTTTTTATTGTCAGCCGCCTGGTACTTGGCGCATTTGCCTCCTTTTTTGCCATCATGCTCTGGTCAAAGACCAGGGATATTGCCTGGATGCTCATGGTAATCGGTACCATCGCCGCGTATGTGGAGATTGTGTATTCCATTCTGGAACTTTTCGGCATAACCGAAGGGGATACGTTCACCCTGGGCTCGGTTCCCGTGGCTGCCATCGTGCTTCCCTGCCTCAGGATGGCCTTTTTTATCAGCGCTTTTATTATCATGGTGGTACGCAAGTACGGACGCCGTTAGTTCGTATCTGTCCATAATGTGTCTATTATAGACAGACTCTGGTTCAGGATACTTGACAGATCTGCTCTTTTTATGGCAGATTTTAGCTTCAGCCTGTTCCGGATCATATTTGGAACAAGCGCATTTCACACTGTAATTGAGAAGGAAGATATGGATAAGGTATTTGTAAAGCCCGCGGAAGTTGAGCGGAAATGGTTTGTTATTGATGCGGAGGGCAAGATTCTCGGCAGAGTTGCGGCCAGGGCGGCTTCCATTGTCCGGGGTAAGGAAAAGGCTGTTTTTACGCCTCATCAGGAAGTTGGAGACTATGTAGTGGTCATCAATGCGGACAAAATTCGGGTCACAGGCCGCAAGGTTCAGCAGAAGACCTATTATCACCATACCGGTTATGTAGGGGGGCTTAAATCCATCAATTTTGAGGCCCTTATCAACCGTCATCCCACCGCTCCCCTGGAAAATGCGGTAAAAGGCATGCTTCCCAAGGGGCCTCTGGGCCGCAAGCTCTTCAAAAACGTCAAAATTTACGCCGGATCCGAGCATCCTCATGCGGCACAAAATCCGGCTACGATAGAATTATAGGAGTGGATTGTGATTAAGAATCTTGGCATCGGAACCGGCAGAAGGAAGACCTCTGTAGCGCGGGTATATGTCCGGGACGGAACCGGGAAGATCGTTATCAACGGTAAAGAACTGACCCAGTATTTTCCCCAGGGTGAATATGCGCTGATGGTGCGCCAGCCCCTGATGGTTACCGCCAGCGAAAACAAGTTTGATATTCTTATTAACGTATATGGAGGCGGCTCAAACGGTCAGGCCGGCGCCTGCCGTCATGGCCTTTCGAGAGCGCTCTGCCAGGTTGACCAGGACAACTATACCAGCCTCCGCAGCAACGGCTACGTTACCCGCGACCCCCGGATGGTGGAACGGAAGAAGTACGGCCAGCGGGGCGCCCGCCGCCGTTTCCAGTTCAGCAAGCGCTAATTAGTGTTTGTCCGTAAGGCCGGTTACTTTATGGACAGATTCTAATTTTGCTGCCCTTCCGGAGGGCGGTTTAGATGACCATTGTCTCGATAAAACAGGGGAACGATGCGGAACTCTTTCGGGTAGAGTTTTCCGATGGTTCCTCTTGTGTTTTCAGAGCCTCCTACCTGAGCGATTCCCTTATAGCCGCCCTTGCGACCTTTAACCAAAACAGTCTTGAAGCTCAACCGGGTTTGCGGGATGAACTCTCCCCTCCTGAAATATCTGAAGATGAGGAGCAGGCCTTTCATTTTGCAGCCTCCTGCTACCGGGCGGAAAAGCAGGCCCTTGCCCTGGTAGCCAGGGCGGAACAATGCTCGGCAGGCCTTTCCCGGAAACTGGAAAAACGGGGCCACCCTGCGGCCGTTGCAAGAACCGTTGTATCAAGACTCCTTGAACAGGACATCGTTGACGACCACCGTTATGCCCTGCGCTGGCTTGCCTCCCGCCTGGCCCGCAGCCCCGAGTGCCCCCGGAAACTCCTGGCGGCCCTCCTCAACCGGGGTATCGGCCGGGAAGACGCCGAAAAGGCCCTGAAAGAAACACTGCCTCCCGAGGAAGAGTACCGGCTTCTCAAAAACTATCTTGCCAAAAAACACCGTTCTTTTTCCGAATTTTCCGCGGAACCGGATCGAAGCGCAGACACCTCCCTCCGTTATACACTTAAAGCCGAAGGCTTCTCTTCCCGGACACTTGACCGTTTCCGTGAGGAGGAACTCAAAGATGACTGAACAGCCGGCGCCCCGCGCCTTTTTTGCCAGGGTAGAAGGCCGGGTACAGGGCGTAGGCTTCCGCTACACCTGTTACCATGAAGGCCGCCGCCTTGGCCTTACAGGCTGGGTACGGAATAACGATGAGGGAGACGTGGAAGTCTGGGCCGAAGGAAGCGCCGAAAAGCTCGACCTCCTCGTTCAGTGGCTTCACCGGGGCCCGGCCGGAGCCAGAGTCGATTCGGTCAAACTTGAACAGCGCCGCCCGACAGGCTCATACCGGCATTTCGAGATTGAACTCTAATTCATCCCCCGGATTCATGGCAAGATTGTGATGCCAAAGCAACAACTTCATCCTTTAGGGCGAGGTTGTTGATTCGTTTTGTATACAGTTTTGTGCTATTATTATATCAGATATTCCAACGTTATTGATGCCATGCCTCAAATTTAATATTTGTATATTTCGTATTTCCTGCCAATCTATTATTAATTTATTTTTTCTTAAGCTGTTTAATAAACCCGCTAATTTATTTTCTTTTTTATGAAGTATAGACGGCAATAGTTCCGTTAAGATAATATCATTTGTACAAATTGCATTGGTATATATTAAATCGGTAATAAATGAATATGCCGGATTTCCTTTGAAATATTCAATCCAGGCCGAAGAATCCACGAGATTGTCTTTCATCTTTTTCTTAATTTATCCACATCAATGTCCAGGGTTATTTTACCAAAATAATTTGCCAAATCCTTGATTTTTTCCCTTTGGATAACATTTTCCAATGCATATTTTATTAATGCCGTTTTTGTGGGAATATTTGTTATAGCCAGTGCTTCATTAACTAAAGCATCAGACAATTCTAACGTAGTTCTCATACGCGCCTCTATCCTCCATAGAATATCATATTGATATATGCATTGTCAAGTGTTTTTTTGCACATGATGGATTATTTTATATGTATATTTTTTCATACATTTTTTAGCGCAATTGCACATAACGTTCCGGCTGTTTACGACGTTTTTGCAGTTGCG
>JAITES010000123.1 GCA_031281925.1 Treponema sp.
AAGGATCATTGAGAGGGGAGATCCGGTGGTGATCGACTTTGGGGGAGTATGGCAGGGCTACCAGGCCGATATGACCCGCAGCCCTGTGGCAGGCAAGGCAACGCAGGAATACCGGGAAGTTTATGAAGTCGTTCTCTCTGCCAACGAAGCCGCCCTCGGCGCTGCCCTGCCCGGTGCCGCCTGCGAAGATGTGGACGCCGCAGCCCGGGAACTCATTGCAAAAGCCGGTTACGGCAGGTACTTCAATCACCGGCTGGGCCATGGTATAGGCCTTGATATCCACGAAGATCCCTACATGGTGGCGGGCAACAAGACTCCCCTTGAGCCGGGAATGGCCTTTTCCGACGAACCGGGGATCTACCTTCCGGGGAAATTCGGCATCCGCACGGAAGACATACTCTTTATGGGGAAGAACGGGGCGGAACGCCTCACATCCTTCCCCCATGACTTACAGGAAATTTAATATTATAGTGTCTGTCCGTAAAGCCGGTTACTCTATGTAGTCAATCCTGCCCGGAGCAATGGGATGGGCTTCCTTGCTTCTCGCAGGGTAGCCTACGGAGATCGCCACGGCATATTTATGACCTTCCGGGAATTTGAGGAGTTTGGCAAAATGATCCCCTTTGGGCCCCTTAAAAGCCGGTTCGGCCCTGCCGAGCATGACGGTTCCCAGGCCTATGGCGTGGGCCGCCAGACAGATGTTTTCCGCGGTGATGCCCACGTCGTGCCTCCCCCAGCGGGATGCGGGATCGCAGCTTATAAATATAACCGTAGGGGCCTTGAAGAAAATGTCCTTACCCGTTTCATTCATCTGTTTCAGGGATTCTTCCTGAATTTCCGCAATCAGCTCCGCATTCTGCAGCACCGAATAATGCCAGGGCTGCAGATTTGCCGCGCTGGGCGCCTCCTGGGCCGCCTTGAGCAGAATCTCCAGTTCTTCCTTTTTTATTTGATCCGGCCTGTATGCCCGGATACTCCGTCTTCCCGAAATCGCCTCAAGTACAGGATTTCCCATGGATTAATCCCTCCTTATGTATTTTTTGAAAGCGCATTCATTTTATACGAAGCCGGATATAATTTCAAGCGGAAAAAAGAAGAAGCAGGATTTATAGACCCCAATAAGAAAAGATGCTGTTTTATTTGACTTTTGGTAGTCAATATATAATTATTGTTATAATACGTTCACATAAAAGTTGATTTTTTTGGAGGATGCAATGAACGAAAGTTACTACGGCTGCAGTACCTGTGCCAGTGCGGATAAAACTCTCGAAAGCTTCATCGCCGGTTTACCTATGGAGACAAGCCATCACCGCGTTGAATCCCAGGAAACCCACTGCGGGTTCGGGCTCCAGGGGGTTTGCTGCAGGCTTTGCGCAAACGGCCCCTGCAGGATCACGCCGGAAGCGCCCAGAGGCATCTGCGGCGCCAATCCGGATACCATTGTCGCCCGGAATTTTCTGCGTGCCGTAGCTTCCGGTTCAGGCTGTTACATCCATGTAATTGAAAACACAGCCTTAAACCTCAAACATACGGCGGAGATTAAGGGCCGCATCCGGGGGAAAAATGCCCTGGAAAACCTCTGTACGATTTTCGGTCTGAGCGGCAGAGACGATCATGAAAAGGCCCTCAAGGTAGCCGATGCGGTTCTGGACGATATCTACAAGCCCCACTACAAAAAGATGGATCTGGTAGAAAAGATGGCCTACGCTCCCCGCTTCAAAAAATGGAAGGAACTGGGAATCCTCCCCGGCGGGGCAATTTCCGAAGTCTACCAGGGGGTGGTGAAGTGTTCCACCAATCTCAACAGCGATCCTGTCAATATGCTGCTGGACTGTCTCAAGCTGGGAATCTCCACCGGGATCTACGGCCTTGTGCTTACCAACCTCCTGAATGACGTGCTCCTCGGTGAACCGGAGATCCGGCCGGCTCCCGTGGGCCTCAGGGTCATCGATCCCGATTACATCAATCTGATGATCACGGGCCACCAGCATACAATGTTTGTACACCTGCAGGACAGGCTTACCGAACCCGATGTAGTTGCAAAGGCAAAGGCAGCAGGCGCCAGGGGTTTCCGCCTTGTCGGCTGTACCTGTGTCGGACAGGATCTCCAGCTGCGGGGCATCCACTATACCGAAATTTTCCACGGACACGCGGGAAACAACTATACCAGTGAAGCGATTCTTGCCACCGGCGCCATTGACGGCGTGATCAGCGAATTTAACTGTACCCTGCCGGGCATTGAATCCATCTGCGACAGGCTGCATATCAAACAGATCTGCATTGATGATGTTGCAAAGAAGGCCAACGCGGAACTCAAGCCCTTTGTGTTTGAAGACCGGGAACGGCTCAGCAACGAAATAATCGATGCGATGATCGCAAACTACAGGGAAAGACGCCCTGCGGTCAAGCTCAACCTCCTGCCGGAACACGGTAACGACAATACCATTACCGGGGTAAGCGAAGTTTCCCTTAAAAAATTCCTTGGCGGAAACTGGAAGCCCCTGGTAGACCTTATCGTTTCAGGCGACATTAAAGGTGTTGCCGGCATTGTAGGCTGTTCCAACCTTACCGCCGGAGGACATGATGTGCTGACGGTGGATCTGGTAAAGGAACTCATCGCCCGCGACATCATCATTCTTACCGCAGGCTGCTCCTCAGGCGGCATTGAAAACTGCGGCCTCATGGTTCCCGAAGCGGCAGACCTTGCCGGAGCCAAACTCAGAGCCGTGTGCAAGAAACTCGGCATTCCGCCTGTGCTCAACTTTGGGCCCTGCCTTGCGATCGGGCGGCTTGAGATAGTGGCTACCGAACTTGCGGAGACCATCGGCGTTGACTTGCCCCAGCTTCCCCTGGTTCTCTCCGCTGCCCAGTGGCTGGAAGAACAGGCCCTGGCCGACGGCTGTTACGGTCTTGCTCTGGGACTGCCCCTGCACCTGGGGTTGCCGCCCTTTGTTACCGGAAGTCCCACGGCGGTAAAGGTTCTCACCGAAGATCTCAAGAACATCACCGGCGGACAGGTTATCATCAATGCTGATGCCAAAGAATCCGCGGATATTCTGGAGAAGATTATCGAAGAAAAACGGGCAGCCCTGAAAATATAAGGAAGAATGAATGAAACGGATTTTTATCGATAAGGATAAATGCGACGGCTGCAAGAACTGTACCGTAGCCTGCATGAACGCGCACCGGGAAAAACCGGGAACGGTTTACGATCTTGATCTTACGGACTTAAAAAACGAAGCCCGCCACGAAATCAAGATCGATGGCAGAGGCGGCTATGTACCTGTCTTCTGCCGCCACTGTTCCGAGCCTGACTGCGTGGCTTCCTGCATGAGCGGCGCCCTGAAAAAAGAAGTGCCTTCAGGACACGTGCAGTACGACAAAGACCGCTGCGGCAAGTGTTTTATGTGCGTGATGAACTGTCCCTACGGTAACATCAAACCCGACAGGCTTACCAGGAGCCGCATCATCAAATGCGATTTCTGTGTTGGTGACGGCGAAGAACCGAACTGCGTCAAAGCCTGTCCCAAAAAGGCCCTGCATATCGAAGAAGTTTTCTGGCAAGGAGTGGCAGTATGAATCATCTTATCATCGGTATCGGCGCTGCCGGAGTTACTGCCGCCCGTACCCTCCTCAAGGAAAATGAGGAAAACAGGGTTACTATCGTTTCTGAGGATACCCATGTTATTTCCCGCTGCATGCTCCATCGTTATCTTTCAGGAGAGAGAACCGTTGAGAGCCTCAACTTTATCAATGACGGCCTTCTGGAGAATCCCCGGCTTACCTGGATAAAGGGCAAGACCGTTACAAGACTTGACGGCAGCAGTAAAACTGTCTATGCCGGGGATGAAAAACTCGCCTGCGGAGATACACTCATCATCGCTACAGGATCAAACAGCGTTACTCCGCCCATTGGGGAATTGAAGACGGCAAAGAACGCCTTCGGTCTCAGGCACCTGCAGGATGCGATCAATATTGCCGCCGCGGCAAAGACCGCGGAGAAGATCGCCATCATCGGCGCGGGCCTTGTGGGCATGGATGCCGCCAGCGCCCTTGTTGAAACCGGCAAGAAACTTACCATTATTGATGTTGCTCCCACGATCATGGCGATCAACCTGGACGATCATGCGGCGGAACCTTACCAAAAAAAATTCGAGGAACACGGCTGTACCTTCCATCTGGGCTGCAAGGTGATGAATACCCAGAGCGACGGCAAGGGCAACATCACAGGCCTTGAACTTGACAACGGAAAGGTGATCCCCTGCGACCTTGTGATCGTGGCGGTAGGAGTGCGTCCCGCCACAGCCTTCCTTGAAGGTTCAGGTATTGCTGTTGAAAGGGCTATAGTGGTGAACGACAAACTTGAAACCAACATACCCGGTATCTATGCAGCAGGAGACGTGGCGGGCCTCTCCGGCATCTGGCCCAATGCCCAGAAGCAGGGAGAGATCGCCGCCAAAAACATTTCAGGCTGGGACATGCTCTACGAAGATCGTTACGCTATGAAGAATACCGTCAACTTCTTTGGCCTTGTATCCCTTTCCATCGGCTCCATGAAAATTGAGGACGGGGATGAAGTCCTCAAACAGGAAGACCGCAATGTCTACAAACGTCTGGTTCTCCATGACGGAGCGCCGGCAGGAGTGATCCTCCAGGGAGACATTGCCAACTCCGGCTTCTGGCAGCACCTGATCAAAAACAGGATCCGTATCGACAAGCTGGGAAAATCCCCCTGGAAGATAAGCTACGCGGACTTCTACGACACGGAGACCAACGGAGAATACAGGTACAAGGTTTAATTCCCGGAGCCGTCCAAAAAAACGCCGCCCCCTGCTTTACCGGGATGCCAGAAATCCGGCGATGGCCTTTCCCGCCTTGCCCCGGTGACTGATGGCGTTCTTTTCATCTTCCGAAAGTTCCGCGACCGTTCTGCCGAGAGAGGGGATGTAGAGGATGGGATCGTAGCCAAAGCCTCCCGAGCCCCGGCCTTGACCGATGGTATCCACAAGCTCTCCTTCAAAAGTTTCCTGGGCAATAAAGAAACGCTCCTGTGAATAGTAAAGAACCATGGCGCAGACAAAGTGCGCCCTGCGGTTTTGTTTTTCCGGGGGCAGGGATTCAAGACGCGCGGCAAGCTCCTCCAGCAGCAATGCGTTGCGTTCCGCCGCTTCCAGCTTCCTGCCGTCCCCGGCACCATAGCGGGCCGAGAAGATACCGGGTCTTCCTTCCAGGGCCTCCACACAGAGGCCTGAGTCATCGGCAAGTACCGGCTCTCCGTCCCGGAAAGAAGGCGGCTGTTTTTCCTTCAGGAGCAGGTACAGGGAGCGGGCCTTGAGAAGAGCGTTTTCCACAAAGCTGGAGCCGGTTTCAGGCGGATCAAAATTGTCTATCCCGGCATCCGCAGGAACCCTGATGACAGTATCTCTGTCGCCTCCATTTGTGCGGAATATGGCTTCCAGTTCCAGTTTCTTGTGGACATTCCCCGATGCAAGCCAGATATTCATGGATTACAATGCCTTTTCAATGTTGCCGCCACGGCTCCGGGCCCTGCCATGAGTTCTTCAAAGAAAGCCTCTGTCTTTTTTCCGAGCCCTGCCTCGTAGAGATTCACCGCAAAAAAACGTTTATCCTCCAGCATGGGACGGATTTTTGAGGCAAAGGGCCCTTTCTGTCCGGGTTTGAGGCCCTCCAGCCTGCGCGAAAGTTCATCAAGGCAGGGATCGGGACTGGGGCTAAACACGTTTCCCCCGTCATCAATCCCCAGAAGGTAACGGAGCCATGCCGCCAGAACCAGGGGAATGCCCGTCAGCGTCTCCGTATCCATTTTCTTTGCCCTGTATGCCTTGATCGTTTCCCCGAAACGGATGGGGATCTTCTGGGAAGAATCCGCCGCAATCCGCTGGGGCGTATCGGGAATAAAGGGATTGGGAAGGCGGCGTTCCACGACTTCGTCAAGAAATGTTCCGGGAGAGATGATGCCCGGATCGCTTGCCGCGGGAAGCCCCTCATCGTAGCCTATCTTTTTGATGAGCCGTACCAGATCCGGGTTTTTCATTTCATCGCTTATCCGTTTATAACCCAAAAGACAGCCGAAGATGGCAAGGGCTGTATGGAGGGGGTTAAGGCAGGTACACACCTTCATTTTTTCAACTTTGTCAACAGTATCTCTGCTGCAGAAGTATACTCCCGCTTCTTCAAGAGGAGGCCGTCCCGCAGGGAAACTGTCTTCGATCACGAGGTACCCGGTTTCTTCGGCATTGACAAAGGGGGAGGCAAGGCTTCCCCGTGCGGTAAGGGAAGGAACGGTGTCTTCAAGCCCTGCTTCCTGCAGCATGGCGCGGACGCCTTCATCCGCACGGGGAGTAATCTTGTCGATCATTGTCCAGGGAAACGAAACATTCCGGGGATCCTGTATCCACCGGAGGAAACCTTTTTCAAAAACCTCCGCCCGGTTTTCCAGGCCCCGGAGGAGCCTGTCTCCGTTGTGAGAACAGTTATCCATGCTGACCATGGCTATGGGGAAGGCGCCTGCCCTGTAACGTTCATGCAGCAATTCCGCCGCCAGGGACATATAGGGAGCCGAGGAGTAGGTTTTTTCGGTAATGGTAAAACTTGCCATTTTGAGGCCGGGGAAACGGAAAATCTCCTTCATCCGTTCCAGGTGTTCCTGTCTGTCCAGCCGCAGAGCTTCCGCAACGGAGGCGACCACCCGTTTTTCGATGCTGCCATCCGCCTTCAGGGTAACCGCAACAGAAAGATTGTCATGGGCCTCATAAACCCTGTCGATCATTTCGCCGTCGTAGCCTGCGGCAACAGTGATGCCGGTCTTCATAAGACCTGAATCCAGTAGCTTCTGGGCCAAAACGGCGGGGAAGGCCCGGAATAAATTCCCTCCGCCGAAATGCACCCATTGGGGGCCGGATCGGGAAATCCGGATCATCTCTTCCCTGTCAAAACGGGGCAGTATGAATCCTGCCTTTTCCCATGCGCTGCTGTTTTTTAGTTCACAAGCGTTCAGATGCATGATGGTTAAAAATTCACTTTCTCCCGGATTTCTGCCATAAGGCTTTCCGCTTTTTCCATAAAATCCGCGGTATTAATCCTGATGAAATCAAGATCGCCGCGGCGGGAGGCCATTTCAAGATCCTCCGCCATTTTTCCTGTCTTCTGCGCGCCGACGCCGTAACAGGAACCCTTTATGCCGTGTATCGTGATGGTATATTCGGAAAGAGCGGCTTCCTTTCCCTCTTTACTACTTTCCGTATCTTCCCCTTCAAGTAATGCCGCGTTGACCGAGATCCATGAACGGACTTTGTCAAGAAGAGCCGGCATGTTGACAACGAAGGACTTCAGGATCCGTTTATAGGATTCCTCACGGTTGGCAAAACGCTTCAGCCCTTCCTGTATATCAAGTCCCTCGATGTCAATGCTCGTGAGGGAAACCGGAGGATTGTTTTCCCCTTCGGGAGCTGTCCCCTCTTTCCTAAACTCCCGGGATTTTTCCTTTTCCGGATCGCGGATCCACTTCTGTACAATGCTGTCCAGCTTCTTTATGTCGATGGGTTTGGAAATAAAATCATGAAAACCGAGCCCCAAAAACATTTCGGCGTTTCCCACAAGAGCATTGGCGGTAAGCGCGATAATGGGAACATTTTTGGCATAATCGGTGGCAATTTCTTCACGGATAATGCGCACCGCTTCAATGCCGTCCATCTCGGGCATCATGTGATCCATAAAGATTGCGTCGTATTTTATGTTCCCGCTTTTAATCCGTTCTATGGCCTGCCTGCCTGAGTTCACACAGTCAATCTCAAGACCGTAAGGCATAAGCATACCGCGGGCTACATCAAGATTGGTGTTTATATCATCTACCACCAGAACCCTGGCATAGGGAATCTGAACATAAGAAAGATTATTTGTCAGTTCCCGGCGGGCGGCGGCATATTTAAAATTTTCAAGAGTGTCTGCAATTTCCTTCCCGAGGGGATTGGGATTAACGACTTTCTGCTGAATCCTGACAGTAAAAGTGCTGCCCTTGCCGTATTCGCTCCGGACAGCGATACTGCCGTTCATCATTTCGGTAAGCTGCTTGGTTATGGAGAGTCCCAGGCCTGTCCCCTCAATGTTGCGGTTACTCTGTGTATTCACCTGATTGTAGTCGGAGAAAAGTTTTTCAAGATCTTCGCTTTTTATGCCTATTCCCGTATCCCTGACGGTAAATACAAGCATACAGTTTTCTTTATCCTGACCAGGCCCGTTTTCCCAGTCTACAAAAAGCTCTACTTCGCCCTGCCTTGTATACTTAAAGGCATTGGAAAGAATGTTATTGAGAATCTGGCGGATACGCAGTTCATCTCCGTGGAAGGAAGTGGGGAGGGTCTCGTTGACTTTCAGTTTAAAGGTTAAAGGCTTGGAACCAATTCGTACAATGTTAATGATGACAGTATCATGTATCAGGCTCGGAAGATTATAGTCCACAGGAACGAGTTCGAATTTTCCGGATTCAATTTTTGAAATGTCCAGAATATCGTTGATGATCGAAAGCAGTATTTGTCCGGAATTGTACATTTTTTCCAGATTGGAAAGGGTTTCGGCATCACTCTTTTTACGAAGCTCCAGTTCGCCGAGGCCTATAATCGCATTGAGGGGGGTACGGATCTCGTGCGACACATTGGCCAGAAAGTCCGCCTTTGCCCGTGAAGCCGCATCGGCCTTGCGTTTTTCGGCTATATAGATACTGTTCTGGAATTTGATCACAAAACCAATAAAGAGCCCTGCGGCGAATATGACCTGCAGATGATCGGCAATGCGCAGAATTTCGGTATCAAAAGGCTTGATCAGGTCGGGGTTTCTATACTGGAAATAATAGCAAAAAGAGATTATGAGCATGTTGAGAACGACATTGATAAGACATTCAACTCCGTTTATAACCAAAAAGATAAGAACTATGCTCATCACAAAAAAAGCCGGCATTCCGGAATCAATGCCTCCGACAAAAAAGGAAAGCAGGGGAAGAAGGATATGGCACACCAGCAAGACCGCGATTCGGGACATTACTGAATAGACATGGAATTTATTGCTCAGGATCAGCAGCGTAACGGCGACTATGACAATACTCAGGGTAATAATCAGGAAAACGGGGGTTTCTTCCTCGACGGCGCGGGCAGCACTGTAGAATGTAGCCGCAATAATTCCGAAGAGGATAACCAGATTGAGAATTCTGCCTTCCAGGGGAAGTGTATCGGAGAGGATATACCGGGAAAACAATCCGTACGATTTTTTCATTTCTGCAGGATTATATATACCCCCTATACGAGATTATATTATACCCCGGGTAACCGGGCAACGGCAACATGTTTTTGTCACGTCTCGACCTCAATAACCCCGTAGGGACGGATCGACATAACAAAGACCGCCTTTTTGTCTCCCTTGCTCGGTATGGAACGGTTTATCCACTCTTCATACGCGGAAACCGCTTCTTCGGGGAGGAATGCCTGTATAACGCCTGCAAAGCCGCCTCCATGAACCCGGCAGGCAGCCCTGGGGCCCTGGGGCCCGGTATCAAGACCTCTCTTGCGGATGAAAATCTCCGTCAGGGCAAGGCCGATGGAAACACCCTGTTCGACGGGGCGGCCGGAGGGAACATAAATGTTCTGCAGCCATTTCCACGACGAATTCCCCGATTCGGTGATATGCTTAAGGAACAGGGGAAAATTGTTCGACTTGAGCGCGGCGATTTCTTCATCCACCCGGCTGTTTTCCCCTTCAAAGTGGAAGGCCCGCAGCACAGCCCGGTCGCCGCAGGCGGCTCGGATTTCGGGGAGTTTTCCGGCAATCTCTTCGGCGCTGATGCCCCGGAGTACCTCCTTGCCGAAAAACCGGGCCACCTGCTTCATCTCCGAAGGGATAGCGGAGTATTCATCGGAAAGATTGGCGTGGTTTCCTCCTGTGTTTACCAGTACGACGCGGTACTTTTTTGCCGCAAAATCAAAGGGAATTTTCTCCACTACCGGGGAGGAGGGATCCTCAAAATCCATGGCAACAAGACCACCCTCCGCACAGGCCATCTGATCCAGGAGCCCCGAGGCCTTGCCCCAATAGACATTCTCCGCAAACTGGCCTGCGGCGGCCATCTTCTCTATGGGGATCTTTCCGTCATTGTAGAGCCGGTTGAGAATGTACGCGATGATCATTTCAAAGGAGGCGGAGGAACTTACCCCCGACGCGGGGATCACATGACTTGTGAAGGAAGCCGAAAAGCCGCCGGTTTTGAAACCGTTTTTTTTGAAGCCCGCGCAGATCCCCCGGATCAGCGCCCTGGAGCCTTTCTGCGGCCCCACATGATTCCCGTCTCCCAGTTCCGAGAGATCTACTTCGTAATCTTCGCTATAGGTAGAATCCTGGATATGAATTTTGTTGTCGTCAGAGGGGGCCGCCGCTCCTATACAGTCAAGCTGAATACTGGCCGCAAGAACCTTGCCGTGGTTGTGATCCGTGTGGTTGCCGCCAATTTCGCTCCGGCCGGGGGAACTAAAGAGCCGCACTCCCTCCTGGCTGCCGAAACGTTTTGTAAAATCATCCAGAAGATCGCAATACCGTTTTTTCTGCGCCTCATAGACAGTAACGCTCTCCCCGTAAAGCTCCCCAAAGAGCTTTTTGATTTTTTCGCTTTCCAGCATTTTCGCTAACTCGGCAGCATTCATGGCATCCACCTCAATTCTTGTAGATTTCCCAGCTGGTTCTAATTAAAGTTTCCAGGTCTGAGTATTGGGCCTTCCAGCCCAGGGTTTCCAGGGCATAGCCTGCGCCGGCGGTAAGTTTTGCCGGGTCGCCGGGCCTTCTCTCCGTGATCTTTACGGGGATGGGTTTTCCCGTTACCCTGCGTGCACATTCTATTACTTCCAGCACCGAAGAACCGGTTTCGCTTCCCAGATTGACAATAAGGTTTTTTCCCTTGCCCGATATGTAATCCAGCGCGGCGGCATGGGCGATTGCCAAATCGGAAACATGGATATAGTCCCGGATGCAGGTGCCGTCGGGGGTAGGGTAGTCCTTCCCAAAAACCTGTACCTCCCCGCGGATCCCCGCGGCGGCTTCCATGATGATGGGGATAAGGTTCGCGGGGTTCAGTTCTTTTCCCTTGATGCGGCCTTTTACATCATAGCCTGCCGCATTGAAATAACGGAGGCTGGCAAAATGCATGCCTTTTAGTTTTCCGTACCATTCAAGAAAGAGTTCTATTTCCCGTTTGGTAAAACCATAGTAGTTCTCGGGTTTTGTGGGATGTTTTTCGTCAATGGGAAGATACTCGGGTTCTCCATAGACGGCGGCGCTGGAGGAAAACACAACATTCTTTATCCCGGTTTCACAGGCCGCATTGAGGATATTAACAGTACCATTGATATTCCGCAGCGAATACTTTTCCGGGTTTATCATCGATTCCCCCGCGGCCTTGCATGCGGCCAACAGTATCAGTGCGTCGTAACCCTCTTTCATGGCTCTGACCAGTTGGGTATAGTCCATGATATCCCCGTACACAAAGAGGGCCTCGGGGAAAAGGTTTTCCCGCAGCCCGGAAGAAAGGTTATCGAATACCGTTACCTTGTGCCCCCTGTCCAAAAACTCCCGTGTAACATGGCTCCCTATATAGCCCGCTCCGCCTATCGTTAAAATTTTCACCTCTAACTCCTTGTGTCAGCTCCAGAGTTTTTCAGGATACACACCTGCCGCAGTAAGTTCCGCAATGCGTTTCTGGGCTGTTTCCCGGTCTTCCCTGTAGGTGACGCCGAACCACTCGCTGTCTGCCTCAAGGCTTTTTATGTTCAGTTTTCCTGTCTTTACAAGCCAGTCCGCCCAGAGGGGAACATAACATTCGCTTTTCAGTTCCCCGCCTTCACGTTTCAGGAAATCTTCAAAATAGGAGTGAAGATTGGGGAAGACCGAAGCGGGGAAACCCCAGAAGTTCATGGAGGCCGGAGCATCCGGAGCAAGGGGCCGTTTCTTCCCGTCATTCTCCGTATTGAAGATCTGCCCGTCCTGTTTTTCGATTAATTTGAGTTCTTCAACCTGTTCAAGGCGGCCGTTCTTTATCACGCAGATTCCCCTGGTAACAGTACCGCGGGGACTGAGCGTCTGTTCCAGCCTGAAGGGAACAATGGCCCCTTCCTGCGGGGAGGACCTGAGGAATTTTCCCAATACCGCATAGGCCTCCCGGCCGTAAAAGTCGTCGGCATTTACCACGGCAAAAGGCGCGTCTATGCACGTTTCCGCGCAGAGCAGGGCATGGCCCGTTCCCCATGGTTTACTGCGGCCGTTCTTTTTCGCCTGGGCAAGAATCTCTGCGGGAATAAGACTGTCCAATTCCTGAAAAGCCAGGGCAAAATCGACCTTCCCTTCCATCCGGGAAAGCACCACTTCCCTGAAATCCGCCTCTATGTCATGACGGATAATGAACACCACTTTGGCGAAACCTGAGCGGAGGGCATCATACACCGAATAGTCCAGGAGCACTTCTCCCGCCTTGCCAATCCGGTCAATCTGTTTGAGCCCGCCGTAGCGGCTCCCCATCCCGGCTGCCATTACTACCAGAACCGGTTCTTTCATTCCTGATCTCCTTGTCTCCTGCGGCCCGAAAGGACGCATTTATCTTTATATAATGGACTAAATGCCATCATATTGCAAATACATGATGCATATCCGCGGCCCATTCAGCAGGAACCGCGGTAGTTTATTCTTGCGGGAAGCCGGAAAGCCTCGTAGGGCAGATCCCTTTCCCGGAAACGGGTGAGCAGCCTTTCGGCGGCCAGCGCCCCCATGCTTTCCCCCGGCTGCACTACCGATGTAAGCGGCGGACTCATCATGGACATCCACAGGTCATCGTCAAAGGTAATCAGAGCCAGATCCTCCGGCATGCGGAGCCCCGCATCATTCACGCGGCTTACCACACCGACAGCGGCAAAACTGTTGCCGCAGATGAGGGCTTCTATATTTTTTTCCAGAAGTTCCCCGGTGATCCGGTAGGCCTCTCCGTGCCGGAGGGAGGCCCTGGTATAGCTGGCGCCGGGAACCGCCTGTACCAGCGAAGGATCAAGACACAGCCCCGCCGTTTTGAAAGCCTCTTCAAAACCTTCAATCCGTTCCCGTATCGTAGGGTCTATGCTTTCTTCCCCGTAGTGGTAGGTAACAAAGGCGATCTTTTTATGTCCTTTCTTGATCAGACACTCCGCAGCCTCAAAACCGGCCCTCCTGTTGTCGAGAAGAACACAGTCCGCTTCATAGTTTTCTGGCCGCCGATCCACAAAAACAAGGGGGAAATTTTCGCCCAGCATGTCCCTGAGAAAGTCATACCCCGTAATGGTCGGCGCAATGATGATACCGTCCACACCCCGGAACAGCAGAGATTCGATATTCTGTATCTCCCTCTGCTTTGAATCCTTGGAATCCATGATAAAAAGCTGGTAGCCGGGGGAAAGCCCCGTCCCGTCCAGGGTTTTCTCGATTCCCGCGGCCATATCGGTATAGAAGAAGCAGTCGAGATTTGAAACCACATAGCCTATCAGCCGGGATTCCCCGGAACGGAGATTGCGGGCAACAGGATTGGCCCGGTACCTGAGCTCCCTGACAGCCTTTTCCACCCGTGCAATAGTCTCGCCTGAAACGAAACGTGTTTTGTTGAGCACATGGGACACTGTTGCAATGGAAACACCCGCCGCAGCGGCTACATCCTTTACCGTGGGCAGCTTGCGTAAGGAACCCGGCTGTAGTTGAACCCGTTGTGCGGCATCTAAAGAGCCTTCGGCAGCTTGTGCAGGCGTTCCTTTTGGTTCCATGAATTTCAGGATAACACAGCAGGGAAGTATTGTCAAACGTTTACGTAAACGTTTTTATCTGAGTGTGTGAACTTGCCTCGTATATTGAAAACCAAAATTCCCGAAAAGTATTTTCTATTCCTTTACCGCGCCCAGCATGATGCCGGAAATAAAGTAACGCTGGATAAAGGGATACACCACGAGCATCGGTATCATGGCGATGAAAACCTTTGCAGCGTTCAGGGATTTATTGGAGAGTTTGAGGTATTCTTCAAGCTGTTCCCGTGAAAGGGTAGACATAGACGCCTGAATATTCACAACGAGCTGGCGGATATAAGTCTGTAATGGATAGTGGCTGTCACTGGTAGTCAGTACCAGACCCTGGAAGAATTCGTTCCAGTGGTAGACGCTGGTAAAAAGCACGATGGTCGCGATAACCGGGATGGAACAGGGGACTACCACTATAAAGAGGATCTTCCAGGGTCCTGCTCCGTCAATCACCGCTGCTTCTTCAAGATCCGCGGGAATGGAACGGAAAAAGTTCACCATCAGGATCAGGTTAAACACCGGCAGGCTCCCCGAAAGCACCAGCCCCCAAATGGTATCTATCAGATGGTAATTCTTCACCGTAATATACCAAGGGATAGTTCCACCGTTAAAAAGCATGCAGAAAATAACGATCCACATGATGACGCCCCGGGGCTTGAAGTCTTTTTTTGACTTTGCCAGAGGGTATGCCATGAGGATAAGCATGAAAAGGGTAATTGCTGTTCCAAGAACCGTACGCTGGATAGAAATCCAGAAAGAATTGAAAAATGTCATATCCCTCATAATATCTTTGTACGACTGAAGGGAAAATCCTATAGGGTAGAAAGTAACAAGACCAGCGTTGGCCGCAGCCTTTTCTGATATTGAAAGACACAGAGCATACCAAATCGGGTAAAGACAAAGCAACGCCAGAATTCCCATCAGGATCATATTGAATACATTGAATATGTATTCATTTAAGGATTTACTTTGAATCATGGCGGCTCCTTAAAATACCCGGTAATCGGCAAATTTATATGCCATTAAATATGATATTACAATAAGTACAAAACTTATTACCGACTTTAAAAGACCCGCCGCAGTCCCCAGGGAAAACTGGAGATTAATCAGCCCTATACGGTATACCCAGGTGTCTATGATGTCCCCTGTGGAATAGACCATGGGGTTGTAGAGGTTGTAAATCTGATCAAAACCAGCGTTAAGCACATTCCCCAACCCCAGAACGCCGATAACCACTACGGTACTCATAATACCCGGTAACGTAACATGCCAGGTCGATCGCAGACGGCCTGCTCCATCAATAGCCGCCGCTTCATATAGATTAGGGTTTATTCCTGTTAAAGCCGCCAGGAATATAACGGCGCTATAACCGAATTCCTTCCAGACCTCAGTCCAGATAGCAATGGATCTAAAAACAGAAGAATCACTCATCCAGACTTTAGGTCCAATGCCAAACAGTCCAAGAACTGTATTAACTACTCCCCGGTATGCGAAGATATTCAGTACCACGCTGGCAAGTATAACCCATGATATAAAGTGGGGCAGATATACGATAGTCTGTACCGCCTTTTTAAACCGTGGGCGGCGTACTTCGTTGAGCAGAAGGGCGAAAAGCAGAGGGACAACAAGATTCAGGATCATCTTACCGATGGCTATGATCAAGGTATTAACCGTAACCTGAAGGGAATCACCCATCATAAAGAGGTACGCAAAATTATCAAGCCCTATCCATTTGGAACGGAAGAAACCCCTTGCAGGATTGAAGTCTTGAAAGGCCATGACGATTCCATACATCGGCACAATACTGAACAGAAAGAGCCAGGCGAGACCTGGCAGAATCATAAACCAATAATTGAACTGAAGAACGGTTCGTCTTTTCATGTAATGCAGTCCCCTTTACCGGAACGAAGCCTGCAAAAAGCAGGCCCCGTTCTGATATGGTTTTATTTCTTTAAGAATTCCTTCGCTACGCTGTCCAGTACGCCCTGTCCTCCCTGGGCCATCCAATCGGAAACGAACTTGTCGAAGGCGCTTACCGGGAGCTGGCCGGTAATAATCTTCATGATGGTTTCCTGTTCCATCTTAAGCAGGTTGGGCCAGCGCTGTTCGAGCACATCGGTAAGAGTATAGTTCACGCTGTAGACTACCTTGTCGATCTTGTTCTCAGAGACCGGCCTGGCGCCTACCAGTTGCGAGAACATACGCTGGAAGTCGCCGAAATTCACGTTCTGATCGAAATCCCAGATATTAAGATGACGATTCGGCTGATACCCGGGGACAATGGGCGTTACAATCTGAACATCTTTCCACAGGAGTTTATACGGAGAAGAAGGATCGTTGTAGTCGGCGGGCCTGGCCTCCTTGTTGAGAATCTTGTGCAATGCATTGTGGGTAACTTCAATTTCGTCGGCGGGAGCCAGCACCGTACGCAGAGGGATCCAATCCATGCTTACGGACATATCGATTACACTTTCCATCGGGCCTTCGGCATTGTAGGTAATGACAACCGCCGCGGCGGTATCGGGAGAGACCCTCCGGGATATCATCAAAGCGTTACCGCTGGGAGCTTTCTGCGAAGCATTCCATTTCCCGTTATCGGCGTAAACAGGGTACGCCTGCCAGTTCGCCTTGGGGTTGTTTTTGAAGGAATCGCCGTTACCATAGCCGACACCCCACCAGGGAGCGAAGTAGATCCCCGCCTGATTGGCGTTGACGACTTCGCCGGAGCTGTCCCGGGAACCCACTTCAGGATCGATGAGACCGTCTTTGTACCACCTGGCGAGGCGCTCCAGGGCAAGTTTCATGTTAGGATTCAGGGAACCGTAGGAAACGGTTCCGTTTCCGTTGTCCAGGAAATAGCCAGGATATACGTCATAGGCGTTGAATACCGGGTCAAAGGAATAAGCGAAGTTTCCGGCATCAATAAAGTTGCGGTAAGGTCTACCGTTCTTGTCGGGACCGACAATGGGAACCGTGGCGGTACCCGCGGGGGCGTTCCTCTTGAAGACCCGGGCGGCATTTTCAATATCATCCAAAGTCCTGGGAACGGGCAGGTTGTACTGATCAAGCCAGTTCTTCTGGATACACATAATCGTAATACCGTCGGCCATAACCGAGGCGCCGGGCAGGGCGATCATTCTCCCTTCGTAAGAAGCCATCTCAATAGCCTTACCCTGGAAGGTATCCAGCATGCCTTTTACCTGTTTGGATGCGTACTGTTCGTAAATATCGGTAATGTCGTAAAGCTGGCCCGCTTTTGCCGCCTTAAGTACGTAACTGTAGTTTGGCACCCAAAGTGCGTCAGGAAGACTGTCACTGGCGATACTGAGGGACACCCTCTGATTGTAGTCCTCACCGGCAGCAGCGGTCCAGTCAACGATAATATTAATGTTGTACTTGTCCAAATAATACCGGGTAAACTGGTTACTGCCCACCGTATCCCCCCTGGGAAGGGTCGTATCCAGAGGATTTACCGCGTGCCCGATATGGACATCCACCGGTTTGGTGAATTTGCTGAAGGCCAGAGCGTCTCCCGTAAGTCCCGGAGGTGACAGAGTTGGTTTTCCGCCTCCTCCCGAGCTTTGCTGTTTACCACCTGCAAAAAGGGCGCCGCCTGCAATAAACAGGACAAGGATACCGGCAAATACTTTTCTCATAACAATTCTCCTTCTTTGAATTTGGTGAAAAACCGGGTCCGGCCGGTTTTCCGGGAACTTGTTCCGAAACCGGATGAGGTTTTGGAACAAGCCGAATGCATGATTCATTCTATCCTGAATTTGACAATAGTCAAGAAAAATAAGGAAAGGCCTGCGAACGATGGTGGAATTTTTTCCGGAGAAATTTTTCTTGACATCCAGGTAAAACGCTGTTATCATTATAAAACGTTTACGTAAACGTTTTACCGACAGGAGGAAGACATGGCGAATCTTGATAATTCAACCGGAACAATGAAAGGAGTGGTGCTTCCCGGTAACAGCACCGTCTGCTTCAGGGATTACCCCATTCCCGAGCCGGGGCACGGGCAGGTACTGGTACGGACAAAGAGTTCCACGATCTGCGGCAGCGATATCCGGGCTATCTACCGGGAGCATGTAGGCAAGGGGCCTGAGGGGTATCAGGGGAAGATAGCGGGGCACGAGCCCTGCGGTCAGATTGAGAAGACCGGGCCCGGCTGCAGGCGTTTCAAGAAAGGCGACCGGGTAATCATATACCATATTTCGGGCTGCGGGGTCTGTCATGACTGCCGTATGGGCTACATGATCAGTTGCAGCAGCGAGTACCGGGCGGCCTATGGCTGGCAGCGGGACGGCGGTATGGCTCCCTATATTCTGGCCGATGAAAAGGATCTGGTATTCCTGCCCGATGAGCTAAGCTACACCGACGGGGCCCAGGTAGCCTGTGGTTTCGGCACCGTGTATGAGGCCCTGGAGAAGATAGGTATCTCCGGTAATGACGCAGTCCTCGTTACAGGTCTGGGACCTGTGGGACTTGCAACGCTCATGCTGGCCCGGGCAATGGGCGCCCAGAAACTTATCGGTGTGGAAGTAAACGAAGAGAGGATTGAACTGGCAAAGAAGCTCGGCCTTGTGGATGAGGCCTTTGTTCCCGGTCCCGATACGGTGGAGAAGATCAAGGCTCTTACCGGGGGCAACGGTGTGGAAAAGGCGATTGATGCCAGCGCCAACGACGGGGCCAGGGCTCTTGCCATACGGGCTACCCGGCAGTGGGGGAAAATAGCCCTTGTGGGGGAGGGGAGCACGGTCAGCTTCAATCCCAGCCCGGATCTTATTCATCCGCAGAAAACGATTATCGGTTCCTGGGTAACCAGTATCTGGCGCATGGAAGATCTGGTGGAACGGCTTGTCCGCTGGAACATTCACCCGGAGATTCTCGTAACCCACCGTTTTCCCCTGGAAAAAGCCGGCGAAGCCTATTCACTCATGGCAAGCGGTAAATGCGGTAAGGTTGCCGTCTGTTTCGATGAGGAGTTAAAATAGGGTTTCTTTAATAAGACCGATCCGGTTTGAAGAACTCCATTGACAACCCCTCATTTGCCTTTCTATACTGAATACTCAGGGGTAAAGATACAGGATGCCGGGACAGCTTCAACTCGCATTTGTAAAATTTGTCAAAGATTCTTATATTGTGGTTGAGGGCAAGCAAAATGCCGACCGTTTCTTCATCATCAGGGAGGGCAAGGTCCGGATCTCCAAAGAAATGGAAGTTGTAGAAGAGGAGGGGGGCAATATTCTGGGCCCCGGGGATTTCTTCGGGGTCATTTCCACCATGTCCAGTCACAACCACATCGAAACCGCCAGGGCGCTTACCGATGTGGTGCTTATATCGGTGCAAAAAGACCAGTATCCTCAGCTTATTCAGAATAATACCCCCGTTGCGATGAAGATAATCCTCCAGTTCAGCAGGCGTTTACGCTTTCTTGATGAGGCTTTGACACGTTTAACCCTCAAGAACAATGCGACGCCCGATGCCTCCCATCTCTTTGCGGTGGGGGAATACTATGCCAGGCAGAGTCAGTACAATCAGGCCTACTATGCCTACCGTCAGTATATCAAATACAATCCCTCGGGCCCCCATGTGATGACTTCCAGGGAAAAGATGCAGAAGATTGCCCCTTATGCGGTCAAGACTGCCCAGCTTAACTTCCGCCCGGATGTTTTTAACAGGGTCTATCCTAAAGACTGTATGCTTTTCTGCGAAGGGGAGAATGGGGAAGAACTCTATATCATTCAGAAAGGGGCTGTAAAGCTTGCCAAGATTGTGAATAACAATGAAGTGCTTCTTGCGGTCCTAAAGGCCGGGGATATTTTCGGCGAAATGGCCTTGCTGGAATCCAAGCCTAGGGCGGCCAGCGCGGTAGCCTACGAGGACTGCCAGGTGCTGGCGGTAAACCGGGCCAACTTTGAACGGATGATCAGTACCCAGCCCCAGATCATTGCCCGGCTTACCACGCTTCTTTCGGAACGGATCTGGCTTATCTATAAACAGTTGGCAAATACACTTCTTTCCGATCCGGAAGGACGCATGTGGGATGCACTGCAGATGCAGCTTGAAAAGAACCGGATCCCCATTGACCAGAACCAGATCCATACATTCGATTTCGGCCCCAAAGAACTGGTCAGCATGGTAGGGCTTCCCCAGGGAGAAGGGGCGCTGGTTCTCCGGAAGATGATGGAAGGCTCCAAGGTTCAGATAATCCAGGACAAGATCCATGTATCCGATGTACGGGAGATCCTCAAACAGGTTGAATACTTCCGTAAGATGCAGCGCATCGAAAAATCCCGCCGCGACAGTATGTCGTGGAATTAACCGCTTTTTGTGTTTCAAAAGCCCGCAACTTGAAATGGCATCGGTAGGGTAGGTAGGTAGATCGATCTAATGAAAAAAAGTCTTGCAGCTCTGGCCTTCGGCACCCTGAGCCTTGGCATGTCCGAATATGTGATGATGGGAATCCTGCCCGACATCGCCTCTTCCCTGGGTTTAAGTATCCCCCAGACGGGGCACCTTATCTCAGCCTATGCCCTTGGGGTCTGTTTCGGCGCGCCCCTGACGGTTATCGCCGCCCGGAAACAGCCCCTCAAGCGGATACTCCTGGGCCTGGGAGCCCTTGCCTTTGCCGGGAATCTGCTCTCCGCCCTGGCCCCGGCCTATTACTTTCTGGCTCTGGCCCGGTTTATCGCGGGGCTGCCCCACGGCGCCTACTTTGGGGTCGGTTCCCTGGCGGCCGGCTCCCTGGCTGAACCGGGGAAGGAGGCTTCGGCGGTGGCGGCCATGGTTTCCGGCATAACCGTGGCAAACCTGTTCGGCGTACCCCTGGGAACCTTCGTAAGCCATGCCCTGTCCTGGCGCTTCAGCTACGGAATCGTGTGTCTGTGGACTCTGGTCGTGATTGTTGCCCTGTTTCGCTGGATTCCCTACCTGCCCCCCCTGCCGGACACCGGCTTCAGGGGGCAGTTCCGCTTCCTGGCAAGGCCCGCTCCCTGGCTCCTCATGGCCGCCACCGCCCTGGGCAACGGCGGAATCTTCTGCTGGTACAGTTATATCAGCCCCCTCATGACGGAGGTCTCCGGCTTTAAGGCCCAATCCATGAGCTGGATCATGATCCTCGCCGGCCTCGGCATGGTAGCCGGAAACGGCGCCGCGGGAAGACTATCGGACCGTTTTGGCCCGGGCAAAGTCGCCCTCTCTACCCAGGCCCTGGCTGTCTCCGCCCTGGTACTTGTCTTCTTCTTCGCTCCCCTGCCCGCTGTTTCCCTGGCGCTGATGATCCTCCTCTCGGTCTGCCTCTTTGCCCTCTCCACCCCGGAACAGCTGCTCCTCATCAGGAATTCGCCGGGAGGGGAAATGCTGGGCGCCGCCTCCGCCCAGGTGGCCTTTAACCTGGGTAACGCCCTGGGGGCCTATCTGGGCGGCCTCCCTTTGAACAGCGGCCCGGCTTACCGGTACTGCGCCCTCATCGGCGCCTTTGCTGCCCTCCCCGGTTTCGCCGCCCTGGCCGCCTTCAATCTGTTCATCAAAACAAAGAGTGTGTCCCCGGGGAGATCTCCGGGTTAAGCGTCCTATTCAACCTTGAATTTGGACACTTCCTTTACCAGGATATTGATGCTGTCCTTATTCTGCCCGCTGATGGTATTTACCTGGTTCACCGCTATGTTGATCTCATCCGCCCCGGAGGCCATCTCGTTCATCCCGTTGCTTATCTCCTGGGTCATCACTTCCAGATTCTTGCTCTCCTCTATAACCTGCCTGCTCCCCTCCAGCATCTCCCGGGAACCGTCCTTAACCGTCTGGGTTGCGTCGTTAAGGCGGCCGATAGCCTCCAGTATCTGCTTGCTCCCCTCGTTCTGTTCTTCCATGGCGTTCCGGATATGCTCCTCCTGATCCGCCACGGTTTTTACCCCATGTTCTATGGCCTCAAACTTGTTAAGAACGTTCTCCGTGGATTTGGTGATCTTGTCGATAGAGTCCTTGATCTTTTTGAGTACCATGGAAATGGTCTTTGACTGTTCCCCGGAACTCTCCGCCAGCTTGCGGATCTCGTCGGCCACCACGGCGAAACCCTTCCCCGCCTCTCCGGCGTGGGCCGCCTCAATGGCGGCGTTCATGGACAGAAGGTTGGTCTGGCTGGCAATGTTCTGCATCACCGCGTTAATCTCCAGGAGTCCCTCGGATTCCCGGGCGATCTCCTGGATATCCTCCGCCACGCCGTGAAGTCCGCCGCGGCCCACTTCGGAAGAATTCATCAACTCTTTAACATTAGCGGCGTTGTTGGACAGGGTTTGAGAGACAGACTGGATATTGGCAAGCATTTCTTCTACGGCGGCAGAGGATTGCGCGACGCTGGCGCTTTGCTGGTCCACCTGGGTATTGAGGCGGTCGATATTCAGGGTGATCTGTTCCATGGTGGCGTTGGTTTCCGTTACCGACGCGGACTGATTCATAACCCGGCCTTTTATACTCTGGGTGGTAGCGGCGATCTGGTTAATGGCGGAGGCCGTCTCAGTCATATTACTGGAGAGTTCGCTGCCGATATCAAAAAGCGCGGCGCTCTGATTCTTGATCGTAATCACCAGTCCCCTTATTTTTTCCAGGGTCGCATTAAAGTATTGGGCCATGTCTCCTATTTCATCTTTTGAATTGATGTCAACCGTTTTGGTAAGGTCTCCTTCGCCTTCGGATATATCCTTGAGGGTAGAGGCCACATTGATTATGGGCCTGGTAATACTTCCCACGATAAAGAAAATAATAAACGCCGCGGTAAGCGCAGCCGCCGATCCAAGGAT
>JAITES010000221.1 GCA_031281925.1 Treponema sp.
AGTTCCCCGGTCATGGCGACGGCCGGTTTGGGAGGCGCGGCGCAGAGGGTGGACAGGAGAGATGCCGCCAAGGTTATACCCGCCGAAGGCCCGTCTTTGGGGATGGCGCCCTCGGGAACATGGATGTGAAAATCCATCTTGCCTATGTCTTTGATCGTAAAAGCATAACGGGGCTGTATGCTCCGCAGATAGGAGAGGGCGATACGGGCACTTTCCTTCATCACCTCCCCTAGGTTCCCGGTCATGATGAGTTCGCCGTTCCCCTTAAAGGCGATGGTTTCTACCGGCAGCATGGCGCCTCCTGTTTCGGTCCAGGCCAGGCCGTAGGACACGCCGATACGAGCTTCGGTATACACGACGTCGTTCTTGTACTTACGCCGTCCCAGAAGTTTTTCCAGGCTTTCCAGGCGGATTGTCTTCTTGTAGGAGGTGATGGGCTTATCCGGATCCTTCCCATAATCCTTTTGAACCGCGTCCCGGGCAATACGTCTGGCGCACCGGGCTATCTCCCGCTCCAGCCCTCGGACCCCGGATTCCATGGTCCAATGCCTGATGATGTTCAAAACAGCCTCTTCCGCGAAGGTGATATTGGCGCTTCCCAGACCGTTCTCCTCAAGCTCTTTAGGGATAAGGAACTGCTGGGCAATGGCAAGCTTTTCCCGCTCCCCGTATCCGGGAATCTCGATGATCTCCATCCTGTCCAGGAGAGGGTAGGGGATAGTATGCAGGGAATTGGCGGTGGCAATGAAAAGCACTTTGGACAGATCGTAGGGAACTTCCATGTAGTGATCGGTAAACGTCGAATTCTGCTCCGGGTCCAGAACCTCAAGAAGAGCCGACGCCGGGTCTCCCCGGAAATCGCTTGACAGCTTGTCAATTTCATCCAGCAGGAACACCGGGTTTACCGTCCCCGCCTTGCGCATAGACTGGATGATCTTACCCGGCAGAGCTCCCACATAGGTTTTTCGGTGCCCCCGTATCTCCGCCTCGTCCCGTACTCCGCCTAGGGAAATCCTGACGAAGCGCCGTCCCAAGGCGCGGGCCACAGACTTGCCCAGACTGGTTTTCCCCGTTCCCGGAGGACCCACAAAACAGAGGATAGGACCCTTGATTCCCGCCGACGCCTGCCCCCGGGCGGTAAGCTCCCGGACGGCGATAAACTCTAGAATACGCTCCTTGGCCTTATGCATGTCGAAGTGGTCTTCGTTGAGGACCTGCTCCGCCAAGGTCAGATCCCCAGAATCCGTACTGGATTCGCTCCAGGGAAGATCGGCTATCCATTCCAGATAGCCCCGGTGTACCCCCGCCTCCGGGGAAAAAGGCTGGAGCTTCCTGAGCCGCGCTATCTCCTTCCGGGCCTTAAGAAGTATCTCCTCCGGGGGATTCTTCTCCGTAATGGCTTTCTCTAGGTCGGCAAATTCGTCCTCCCCGGAAGTCGTCCCCAGTTCTTTGTTAATTTCTTTGAGCTGTTCCTGGAGGATGTATTCCCGTTGGTTTTTCTCCATCCGGCTTTTGACTTTTCCGCTGATGTTCTTCTGGATGCCGAAGATTTCATTTTCCATTTCCAGCATTTCAAGAAGCTTTTCCAGCCGTTCCTCGGTATCTTCTATACACAGAAGCTCTACCTTTTGTTCAGGCTTGACCGCGATAGCATTTCCGATAAGATTCCCAAGCCGTTCGGGACTTTCGGTCTTTTCCACCGCCGTCAGGGTTTCCGTGCTTACCTTTTTGGAGAATTCCGCGTACTGAACAAAGGAACCCTGCACCGCCCGGGCCAAGGCCGCGATTGCGGGATCTCCCATATCCCCGGAACCGGTGCGGGTTATGGGCTTGATACGGACGGTCTGATACTTCTGCTGTTCCGTAACGGAAAGGACCGCCGCCCGGTATTCACCTTGAAATACCACGCGATAGGTGTTGTCGGGAAGCTTCAGATGCTGGATGATACGGACCAGGGTCCCCGCCGGGTAGGTTTCTCCAAAGAAACCGGAACTATCGAGACCACCCGTTCCGGCGCCCCGCCTGAATCCATCTTTGTCGTGTTTATATCCCCTTCGCGGCGTCTTGGCCATATCTTCCGTCAGCCGCCCTCCACCCTCCACGCCGGAGGATAGCTCGTCTTCCCCGGCGGGTTTGAGGCAGGCGGCAAAGAGCCTAAAGTCGCCCCGGGTCAAGGCCGCGTCTACCGCGGCAATCCCTGACTTGTAGGTAACAAACATGGGGATAACTGTCTGGGGAAACAAAACCAATTCCCGCAGGGGGAACAGGGGCAATTCCTCAATTTGGGATTCGTCTTTCAAGACCGATGAAAGCAACGATACCCCCGGGATTTTTGAGACTCCAAAGAGTTTTGAACCCCGGTTGAATTTCATGCGCTCTTCTGGATCGAGTGAATCTCAGGAGGATCGGATTTTTCTACCACATCCTGAGTAATAACCACCCTTTTTTCACCTTTCATGGAGGGAATGTCAAACATGATGTCCGTCATAAGCCGTTCCACAATGGCCCGTAATCCCCGGGCGCCGGTTTTCTGCTTGATTGCCGTGTCCGCAATAGCGTCAATGGCCCCCTCAGTGAATTCCAGCTTAACGTCGTCTATGGCCAGCGAAGCCTGGTATTGCTTGACTATAGCGTTCTTTGGCTCGGTGATGATCCGCTTCAGGTCGTCCCTGTTCAGTTCTTCAAGGCAGACCGTGATAGGAAGACGGCCTATGAACTCGGGGATCATGCCGAAATGGATAAGATCGTCCGGATGAAGCGCGGCGTACAACTCTTTGAGGCTCCGGTTCTTATTGTCCCGAATATCCGCGCCAAAGCCCATGGGATGCTGTACCACCCGCTTTTCGATAAATTTGTCCAGCCCCACAAAGGCACCGCCGCAGATAAAGAGGATGTCCGTCGTATCGATACGGATCATCTCCTGGTTGGGATGTTTCCGTCCGCCTTGGGGCGGCACCGAAGCGATGGTCCCCTCAATGATCTTGAGGAGGGCCTGTTGTACCCCTTCGCCGGACACATCCCGGGTGATGGAGACGTTTTCCCCTTTTCGGGCTATCTTGTCGATCTCATCGATGTAGACTATTCCCCGTTCCGCCGCCGCGACATTACTCCCCGCGTTCTGAATGAGCTTGAGGAGTATGTTTTCCACGTCCTCGCCCACATACCCCGCCTCGGTCAATGTAGTGGCATCCACGATGGCAAAGGGGACCCTGAGCTTCTTCGCCAGGGTCTTGGCCAGAAGAGTTTTTCCCGTTCCTGTGGGACCCACCAGGAGGACGTTGGATTTTTCTATTTCCACATCGTCCGCTTCCCGGGCGGGATTGGCAATACGTTTGTAGTGGTTGTACACCGCCACGGACAAGGCTTTTTTCGCGTCATCCTGGCCTATGATGAACATATCAAGATAGGTCTTAATTTCCCGGGGGGTGGGAATATCACCAGTAAACTGAGTAGAAAGATCATGATCTTCTTCGGCTAAAATCTTTCTGCATACTTCCACACATTCGTCACAGATAAATATATCATTAGGTCCGGCTATAAGGCGCCTGGCCATGTCGGCGCTTTTACCGCAGAAAGAGCAGGCCCGTTCAAGCCCGCCTGAACCGTTACGTAATTTAGCCATTTTTTTCCCTCGTAAGTACCCTGTCCGCCACGCCGTAGGCAACCGCTTCGGCGGCAGGCATATAAAAATCCCGTTCCATGTCTTGGGCGACAATTTCCGCGCTTTTACCCGTATGCACGGCGAAATAATCAATAGTCATCTTTTTAAGACGAAGTATCTCCTTAGCCTGTATGCCTATGTCCCTGGCCTGCCCCTGAGCGCCGCCCCAAGGCTGATGGATGAGCACCCGGGAGGAAGGCAACACCATCCGCTTCCCCGCCGTACCTGCGGTAAGGATCAACGCCGCCATACTGGCCGCCTGACCCAGACAGATAGTCTGGACATTGCACTTTACATACTGCATAGTATCGTAAATGGCAAGCCCGGCGGTTACCGACCCACCGGGGGAATTGATATACAGGTTGATATCTTTTTCGGTATCCTGGCCGTCCAAAAAGAGGAGCTGAGCCACTACAAGGTCGGCGGTAAGGTCGTTGATCTCCCCATCCAGAAAGACTATCCTATCTTTAAGGAGGCGGGAATAAATATCATACGAACGTTCGCCAACCCCGGTCTGCTCAACCACAATCGGTACAAGGGAATTCATTTTTTCAGTCATGTATACAATTTAACCATTATTTGATACCAGGTCCAGGTATTTCGTATGGTTCCCCTTTTTAATTGTATTTTCCGCCAATAAAAGATCAAAAAACTTTCGTTCTTTTATCTGTTCCTTAAGATACTCCCGCATCCGATCGGATTCATAATATTTTTTGATTTCTTCTATCGATGCGCCGGTCCCCTTGGACTGGGCTTCAAATTCCTTCGCAATATCCTCCTCGCCGGCATCAATGCCCAGATCCTTTATGAGCGTGTCCACGATGAGCTTGAGCTGAAGGGTCTTGGTGACCTCCGGCCTCCATCCCTCTAAAAGCAAACCCTTGGAGGTGCCGGATTTTTCCGTCCGTTTTTCAAGTACCTCAGGGGTCAGTTTTAGCTGCCGGGCCAGGTCCTGCCACCGGTTTTCCATCTCAACCAAAATCATGGTTTCGGGGACCTCCACCAGGGTACTTTCCATGATCTTTTCCAGAATCTTGCCTACGGTGATTTCTTTCACTTTTCTTTCCAGATTCCCGGTAAGCCGTTCCCTGATACTGTTCTTAAGATCCTCCAGAGTTTCGAACTTTTCGTCCACATCCTGGGCCAGATCGTCATCCAGCTCCGGAAGCCGCTTCTCTTTCAAAGCGGTAAGGATTACCCGTATCTTCTTGGTCTTCCCGGCAAGATCCTTATCCTCAAAATCTTCGGGGTAGGACTTGTCTATATCCCTGGTTTCCCACTTCTTCATCCCCACGACTTCATCATCGAACTTAAACACGTTATGCCCCGTTCCCAAGGTAAACGCAAAATCCTGCCGCTCCGTACCCGGAATAGGCTGTCCCGCATCGGAGAGTTCCATGTAATTCACGGTAACCACATCGCCCGTAACCGCCGTCGCGTCATCGTCCTTATCCAGAACTATCGCGTTCCGGTCCCTAAGGATCTGCAATTCCCGGTCCATGTCTTCATCAGAAATCTCCGCGTCCGGCGCTTCAACCTCATAACCCTTCCAGGGACCCACCACAACCTGGGGAAAAACATCGTAGACTACAGAGAAACTCAGGTCCGTCTCCGGGTCTAGTTTCAGGTCCTTGTCCACGAGCTGAGGGGGAGAGTAGGGGAGGGGACGATTCTCTTTTGGGAAGGATTCATCCTCAAAAACCGTACTGAGCGCCTTTTCAGCGATTTTTTCCAGAGTTTCCCCCTTAAACGCCTCGCCAAATTTCCTGATCAGAATCTCTCTAGGGATCTTCCCTCGCCTGAAACCGGGGACCTGCATGTCTTTGGCATATTTGTTGATAATTGTGTCGTATTCGGAACGGACATCGTCTTTGCCGATGGTAAGGGTAAGCTGCAACGCCGAATGTTCAAGCCGTTTGAATTCTTTGGTTACGGTCACTTGTTTCCTCTTTCAATATGAATATTTTTCCAAACTTAAGCGGGAAACGGGAGTCGGACCCGCGACATCCACCTTGGCAAGGTGGCGCTCTACCACTGAGCTATTCCCGCATGTTACAACAAGAAAAGAACCACCCCGCGGGTCTTTATCTCTTGCCCCCTGCGAGAGAAGGGACTTGAACCCTTATGCCTGGGGCACCAGATCCTAAGTCTGGCGTGTCTACCAATTTCACCACTCTCGCGCTGTCAGTAACAGGCAAACGCCATGCGGCGTCTGCCGCAAATCAATTGAGAGTAGTGTATCCTATTGCGACCTCCCTGTCAATGGAACGGCAAGGGGGGAGCTCCCACTGTCAACCAGTTAAGAAGGAGGAGGGGGAAGTCTCCCACTGTCAACAAGTTAAGCTGAAAAGACAGTGAAAGGCCTGTTCTCCTCCTTCTCACATCAACGGTAAACTACGGTTAAAAAGAGCCGGCAGTCCGGT
>JAITES010000262.1 GCA_031281925.1 Treponema sp.
GTATGCGCCGCCGCCAAAGCTGCCGTAACTAATCTCAATTCCCAGGGACTCGGCGATCTTTGCCCGCTGTCTGCCCAAATCCTTTTCCGTTAAGTTCGGTGAAATAGATTTAATCATCCCCTCAATAACCTTGTCGTTCAATTTCGAGGCCTTTCGCAGCAATTCAATTTCTTCAGGTTCTTTAATCGACCTCAGGGAATTGATGGGATCCGAACCGTTTACAAATTTAACTCCACCTTTCCGCGCGATTAGCTTGAAGGCAAAATCAGCCGGTATCCCCGTATCAAGCCCCACCGTTCCCGAATCTCCGACATGGGACGCCAGAGCATCAACCCAGTCATCCCAATCGGTATGGAAAATCACTTCAATGCCTTCTACCGGATCAACCGGTATAAGCTGGTTAACTATGAGCTTTGCTTCTTTGCCGCCGACAACCAGTACAAAGAGCCGTTCCATGGGGTGAGGCCATATTCCGGTTAAGTAATAGAGACTCGAAGGCTGTCCTATTACCAGACGATCCAGCTTTGCTTCCGCAATTTTTTTTCGCAGACTTTCGATTCGTTTTGACATGATAATTCTAACTCCTATAAAAAGCGGATGTTTTACCGCTTATGTAAATCAAAAGTTAACACAACGTGTTAATTCTACTCCTTTAGTTTTCTGTTGAATGTTCCAGCAGCAGTGAATCCCTGTCACGCCATGCCAGGGTTACTTCACTGCCGCGTTCGAGAGTACCGCTGTCATAATTGGCCGCCGGTACTTCAACTATCACCTCTTTACCGCCCAGGTCGGTAAACATTTCAATAATGTTACCCCGGTAGGTTGCAAAGCGGATGGTAGCCCGATGCACATTCTGGTAGTCTTTTGGGTTTGAGGGATTGACAATGATTCTGTTGGGGCGTACTCCCACCAGTTTTTTTTCGGTATCCCTGTCCGCACAGGCAATATGCAGCCCCCCGTCGGTTACAAAATTGTTCCCGTTTCCGTTAAAACAGCCGTTAAAGAAATTTCGTACCGATGTAAAGTCGGCCACAAAATAACTTTTCGGCTGTTCAAATACCTTCCGCGGAGAATCGTTCTGTATAATTTGTCCTCCGTTAATAACCACGATGCGATCGGCCAGGGTTAATGCCTCATCCTGATCATGTGTTACAAATATCGTAGTAAGGCCCAGGGATTCGTGAAGCATACGGATTTCCACTCTCATCTCATGGCGCAGTTTGGCATCCAGATTTGACAGGGGTTCATCCAGGAGCAGGACATCGGGGTTCATTACCAGCGCCCTGGCAAGGGCCACCCGCTGCTGTTGTCCTCCGGAAAGCTGCCGGGGATACCGGCCTGTAAGACCCTGGAGCCGGGTGGTTTCTATGATCCTGTTTACTTTTTCTTTGGCCCGGAATTTCGGTATTCCGTGCATTTTAAGGCCGAAATTGATATTCTCTTCCACCGACATGTGGGGAAACAGTGCATAGCTTTGAAAAACCATGGCAGTATTACGCTTGTTTGGCGGCGCATCGGTAATATCCTTGCCGCCGATGCTGATGCGTCCCGAATCCAGGGCAGTTAAACCGGCAATGCAGCGCAGGGCCGTTGTCTTTCCGCAGCCCGAAGGCCCCAGAAAGGCTACCAGGTCTCCTTTTTTAACAGACAGATTAAAGCTGTCCAGAATCTTGTTGGAACCGAAACTTTTGCTCAGATTGTCCAGGCTAATGTAATCGGACATGATATGTTCTCCTTTATATTTTGATAGAGTGGTTAAAATACCACACTCAAACCGATCAGACGATCTACGGTGAATAGCAGTATCATTATGAATACTATCTGTACCGACGAAAGAGCCGCGATGGTAGGATCCATGTTCCATAAAACATAGTTAAGGGTTTCAATGGGCAGCATATTATGCCCCGGAGAAACCAGCATGAGGCTTATTTCAAGGTTTCCCAGAGAAAAGATAAAGGCAAAAATCGCTGCGGCCATCAGGGTCGGCCGTATCTGGGGAAATACCACACGGGTAAACGCCTTGAACCGGGTAGCTCCCAGGTTAAGGGCTGCTTCCTCCAGATTCCGGTTAACCGCTACAAGGCCTGAGGTGATAAGCCTGATGGAAGTGGGGATAGAAGTGAGAATATGTCCCAGGGCCATAAGAGACAATGAAGGGACAAGATCAAGATGCAGGACACGTTCAAGCTGGGTAAAGGCAACATAGATGGCAATCCCCGTTACGATGGAAGGGACTGTCATGGGGGAAAGGAAAATAGTCTGCAGCGCTTCCCGGCCCCGGCGGATATTGACCAGGGACAGGGAGGCCATCAGGCCTATGATCACCGAGAAAACCATGGAGATAAGGGCGACTTCCGTGCTCAGTACGGCGGCGTCTACAAAACCGGATTGGCTCAAAAGAGCCGTATACCACTTGAGAGAATATCCCGGCGGCGGAAAGGCAATAAAACTGGTGGAAAAAAAGGATATCCAAAAAATTAAAACCACAGGCAACAGCACCAATACAAAAATGACTATCACCATGATGCGGAGCAGAATTTTTCCAATACCGGAATTTTTCATAAACCGTTCCTTATCTCAGTTCAGGTGCAGGGCTTTGATATAACGCCTTTCCAGTACATGGGAATAGGTGTAAGTAATGCCCAGAGTTAAAACCAAAAGAATCATTGCTATGGCTGCGGAAAAAGGCCAGTTCAATCCGTCGGTCAATTCGCTGTACAGAGCCGGGGCCATCATGGGCAGCCTCGGCCCGCCAATCATCCTGGATGTGGTATAGGTATTCATGGATTGAACAAATACCAGCAGAGTTCCTGCGAGAATTCCCGGCATGGCCAGGGGCAGTGTTATTTGTCTGAAAGTCCGCAGGGCATTTGCCCCCAGATTCCGGGCGGCGGCTTCTATATCCGGATGTATGCTTTCCAGAACCGCCTCCAGGGTGATGGTCATCATGGGTATTTCGACGGTTGCTATAACGATGGTAACAGCCTGGCCTGTATAGAGCATTTTTAGCGGCGTATTGATGAGTCCTATTCCCAAAAAAATACGGTTAATAAGACCGGTTTCGCTGAGGAGCCCTATCCAGCCCATACTGCGGATGACTCCTCCTGTCATCATGGGGAAGACAAGGAAGATAACCATAAGCGATTTTGTTCTGACTCCGGCACGGGACATATAATAGGCAACCGGAAACGCCAGCGTCAGGGTGAGCAGTGTAGCGGTTAGCGCCGTTGATATGGTACGCCGCAGAATTCCCAAATAGTAAGAGTCGGTAAAAAAGCGCAGGTAATTTTCCGGGCTGAAGGCGGTCTCCATGAACTTTCCGGGCACATTGTGGTTAAAACTGTAGCGCAGAAAAACGAGGAGCGGCATGAAAAAAATCAGGCTTGTGATCAGGGAAGCGGGTATGAGCAGGGGGCCCACGGGAATGGACAGCCCTGCTTTAGCGCCTTTTTTCAGCTTGGTATTCATAAATTACCGTAACAATTCCTGATCCCACCGGGCCCGCAGCGTGTCCTCAATGGAGTTAAGGTACGCGTCGGAGACATTGTAGATTTTGGCTGTCTCCTCAGGGCTAAACCCTATCTTCGAGAGGATTTCCGGGGACAGGCTTACATTGGAAACCGTGGGAGAATATCCCATTTCTTCCCCGAAGCCCTTTTCCGCCTCTATCGAGAGCATGGCATCCAGAAACGCATAGGCGCCCTCCACATTGTTGGCATTTTGCGGGATTGCCGCACCGTACCATGTCGCATATGTTCCTTCTTTGGGGAATGCGTCCCCCAGGTCTTCGGAGCCGGGCACCGTGAGCAGGGCGTTGCGGGCCCGCCAGTTAAGGGAAAGCCAGACTTCGCCGCTTTGCAGGCCGGCTACCAGGGCATCCTGACTGCCGTAGATCTTTATATCCAGATCCCGCAATTTGAGGAGCTTGTCAAAATAGTCGAACCAGTCGCCGTTCACCGGATCCCCGCCTTCAGATACAACTGCCGTAAACAGCCAGTTGGGACGCATGGTAAAGAGTCCAATCTTGCCTTTATATGCAGGATCATAGAGGATATTCCAGGAATCAGGTTTGGGAACCACATGGGTTTTGTTGTAGGCCAAAGTCATAGCGCTGTAAATCTGGGGAATAAAGTAGTCGTCCTGAAATTGATCCAGGACATATTTTTTATTGGGTACCCGGGAATCGTCCAGTTTGAGAAGCAATTCATTTTCTTTATGCCGGGCCAATGAGGTAGCGCTGAGAAGTACAACGTCAAAGGTACCCTTGCCGCCCTTTTCCGCCAGTATTTTTGGATTGTGCTCGTTGTCCGTACCCAGGGCATAGATAACTTTTAAGTCCGGGCTGGTCTCCTTGAGTTTTGCCAGTACGTATTTGGTCAGAAGTTCCTGATACCGGCCCGCATAGGTGGCTACCACAATCTCATTGTTTTTTTTGCTTTCTCCGCAGGCGGACAAGGTCAGAATGGCGGCTGAAGATATGAGCGCAGCCAAAGCCAGCGCCAAAACGGATGCAGTTCTTGTTTTCATAAAATCTCCTTATACGATATATACATATAAAATCTATATGAATTATAATATATATATCCTACGTATTTAATAGGGATCATAGTACTATTTTTATTCTTGTCAAGTCATTATCAAAAAAAAGATAAAAATTTTTTCTGCCCGGGCCATTCCGAAACCGGGAGAGTCCGATTTGTGGTTACAATTTCTTCCAAAACCTGTATGATAGACTGATAACGGGGGCAGCTATGAAACTGAACATTTTTTGCGGCATGTTGGCGATGGCGGTTTCTCCGGTGCTTTTCGGGGCGGAGCCGGCGATATACAGCATAAAAATAGTGGAATTCGATGTCCGGATGCTCGTTGAAACACGGGGGCCGGGGAGAGCCAACATCCTCCTGGATCTGAGCGCGGCTCAGCTTGAGACATACATTCCCGGAGGCAGCTTTGGCTCGGAAACCAATACCTTTCTTGTCCGGGGAAAAGGCCGGACGGTGGTGGTGGATACGGGCTTTGGGGGCGCTATTTTCAGCAGCATGAAGGAACTGGGGGTAAAGCCTGAAGATGTGGATACGGTGCTTCTTACCCACATGCACGGCGATCATATCGGGGGTATGGCAAAGGACGGGAAGGCTCTCTTCCCCAAAGCGAAGGTTCTCCTTGCCGGGAAGGAGAGGGCCTACTGGGTTGATCAGCAGGGGAACGCGGGGGCAAAAGCCGCGCTGGCGCCCTATTCAGGCCGGGTGGAGACCTTCGAGCCGCCCGCCCTCTCCGCCGGAGGGATTGAGATACTTCCCGGCATCCGGGCCGCGGCAGCCTACGGTCACACTCCGGGACACACGGCCTTCCTCGTCCGGGACGGGGGGAAGGAACTTGTCATCTGGGGGGATCTTATGCATGTTCAGGATGTCCAGTTCCCCCTGCCTTCGGTGTCCGTCACCTACGATACCGATCCAAAAACCGCCGCGGCTTCCAGGGAGGAATACCTCTCCTATGCGGCCCGGAACAAAGTCCTGATTGGCGGTATGCATCTCCGCTATCCGGCGGTGGGAAGCGTGGTTTCCGAAAAAGCGGGTTACCGCTTTGTTACCGAATAATTTGATTCAATAGTGCGGCGATTCCGCCGCGCAAGACAGGAGTTATTATGAAACGGACGTTTGTGTTTCTCTGCTGTGTGTTTGCCGCGGGAACTCTCTTTGCCAAAGGTATTGAGGAGGATGTCAGGGCAGCGGAACAAAAATCGGATACCAGCTATGCCTTCGGCATGGTAATCGCCGGGGATCTCGTTAAAACCGGCCTGGAATTTGACTATTATTCTGTTTACGAGGGTCTCAGGGCCGTGATGGAGAAGGAAGATACCCGCATCTCCATGAACAATGCCATACGCATGGTGCAGAGCGCCTTTCAGGAGGCCATGGCCAAACAGGCGGCGGAGGCCCGGGCAACGGAAACCGTCTGGCTTGAAGAAAACGGCGCCAAAGAAGGCGTTACCAGCACGGAAACCGGGCTTCAGTATCAGGTGCTGGAGGAAGGGGAGGGGGAGCAGCCCGGTCCCATGTCAATAGTCAGGGTAAACTATGAGGGTACGCTTACCGACGGAACGGTTTTTGATTCTTCCTGGGAACGGGGAGAACCCGCGGAATTTCCCCTGGAAGCGGTGATACCAGGCTGGGCGGAAGGCATCCAGACGATGAGAACAGGGGGCACAAGTCTTCTCTTTATCCCCTCAAGTCTTGCCTACGGTTCCCAGGGTGCGGGGCAGGTAATCCCCCCCTATTCAACCCTGATCTTCAGGGTAGAGCTGATTGAGATAGTGAAGCAGGAGGCCTCCAGGGACGATCTCTTGCCCCCGGAGGAGGAAGAGTAAGTCAAGGCTGTTGAAACTTCGTTTTCTTTGAAGATGTTTTTTTCTTGCCAATATGCATCTGCCGGAGTATCTTGGATACTATGAATAAACTTTCGTATGTGCTGGTAACACCCTATACTATCGCGAAGAGCAGGACGGGGGGAGTCATTGCACGGCTTCTTTCACGCACGGATCTTGAGTTGGTGGGGGCCCAGATGATTGCCCCGGATGAAGATTTTGTAAATCAATATGCCGCATCCCTGCGGGGAAGCAAGCAGAAAAACCTTAACAGCGGGGCGAAACTGCTTGCGGACTATGTTGAAAAAAATATGGGGCCCTCCGGGGGGAGAAGGCACAGATCCCTGCTCCTCCTCTTCCGGGGAGAAAATCCTGTCAGCAAACTTTCGGATATTTGCGGCGCCCTCTTCCCGGAAAACCGGAGTGTTGAGTCGATGACCGGCGAAACAATCCGGGATACCTATGCGGATCTGATTCTCGATCAGGAAGATCCCGGCAGGATCATGTATTTTGAACCGGCCGTGCTTACCCCCCGGAGCCAGAGTCTTGCCGACGAAAACCTGGCTCTCTTTGCCCGCTGCCTGAAAAGCTGCCGGAACATGGTAGACAACATGATCTACCCGGAACCTTCCAGAATTGAAAAGACGCTGGTGATGATCAAGCCGGATAACTGGTCCTTCGCCTCGTCACGGCCGGGGACGATCATCGATATGTTTTCCCGTACCGGGCTGCGGATCATAGGCATCAAGATATTCCGTTTTTCCCTGAACGAAGCCCTTGATTTTTACGGTCCCGTGGAACAGCAGCTTCTGGAAAAGCTGGCGCCGGTTTTTGGACGGAAAGCCAGGAATCTTCTGGAAAGGGAATTCAATATTCCCCTCCCGGCCGAGGCCGAAAAGGGTTTAACAGACAGCTTCGGCGTCGAATACGCCAGGGAGCAGTTCAGGCAGATAGTCAACTTTATGTCCGGGAGACGGCCGGATACATGTGCGGAAAACGAGCGGAACAAACCGGGAGACGTAAAGTGTATGATCCTTGTCTATGAAGGGGAAGACGCCGTAAAGAAAATCCGGGCTGTGCTCGGCCCCACGGATCCCCTCAAGGCGCCGGGGGGTACGGTACGCAGGGAATTCGGCAGCAACGTGATGGTCAATACCGCCCATGCCTCCGATTCCATGGCAAGCTATGAGCGGGAAAAAGAGATAGTCCGGATAGACGAAAACAATCTGCGGGAAATTATCGAAGAGTACTTATCCGAAAAGGCCGAAAAAACCGCCTGATCTTCATCAACGGGGCTGTTCAGAAATATCGGAACAAACTATAGCGATCCGGTTTTTTATGTGCTATAATTAGGCAGTTATGCTTGAAATCATGCGGAATATCGGCATTATGGCCCATATTGATGCCGGTAAGACTACTACTACAGAACGGATTCTCTTTTATACCGGCAAGAGTCACCGGATAGGCGAAGTTGACGACGGCGAAGCGATCATGGACTGGATGGAACAGGAACAGGAACGGGGCATAACCATCCAGAGTGCGGCCACCACAACCTACTGGAACAGGGCCGCGGACGGAGGAAAGGAACTCAAGTACCAGATCAACATCATTGATACTCCCGGACACGTTGATTTTACCGCGGAAGTTGAACGATCCCTCAGGGTGCTTGACGGGGCCGTGGCGATATTTGACGCGGTTCGGGGTGTGGAACCTCAGACGGAAACGGTGTGGCGGCAGGCGGAACATTACCATGTGCCCTGCATCGGGTATGTGAACAAGATGGACAGGGTAGGAGCGGATTTTTTCCAGGTACTTCAGGATATAGAGAACAAGCTGGGGATAATAACCGTTCCGATTCAGATCCCCATCGGCAAGGAAGGGAACTTTGAAGGGGTAGTGGATCTTGTCGAAATGAGGGAGATCCGCTGGGAAGGGGATGAGGGTGAAATCCCGGCCTACAGTCCCGTATCCCCCGTAATGGAAACACGCGCGGCCCAGTGGCGGGAAAAACTCATTGACGTGCTCTCTTCGGTTTCCGATGAAATAACCCTGAAGTACCTTGCCGGGGAGGAATTGAGTCCGGCCCTTATCAGAAAGGAACTGCGGAAGGCTGCGTTAAACCGGAGTCTTCTGCCCGTACTCGCGGGAGCTTCCCGCCGTAACATGGGGGTGCAGCCCCTCATCGACGCGGTGGTGGATTACCTGCCCGCGCCCAACGAGACGTTTCCCGCGTCGGGCCATCATCTTAAAAAGGATGAGGAGATAGGCATCCCCTGCGATCCGGGAGCCCAGGCCCTGGGTCTCGTGTTCAAAATTCAGAACGACAGGGAGGCGGGGAGCCTCTGCTATGTGCGCATGTACTCAGGCACGCTTAAGCCGGGAACGGTAGTTTACAATATCGGTAAAAAGAAACGGGAACGGGCAAACCGGATTCTTCGCATGCACTCCAACAAGAGCGAGCCCCTGGATGAACTTGCGGCCGGAGATATCGGGGTGATCATCGGGATGAAGGAAGCCCAGACCGGGGATACCATCGGCAGCGAAGGCTGGCCTGTGCTGCTGGAAAAGATGCAGTTTCCCGAACCGGTCATTTCAGTTTCCATCGAACCGCGAACCATTTCCGAGCAGGATAAACTCCACGAGATACTGGCCATTCTTTCCAGGGAAGATCCCACGTTTACCACCAGGGAAAATGACGAGACAGGACAGCTGATCATCAGCGGCATGGGAGAACTGCACCTTGATGTTCTTGTTACCCGGATTCTCAAGGAATTCAATGTTGAAGCGAGGGTCGGCAATCCCCAGGTAACCTACCGGGAATCGATCAGTGTTGCCGCGGAACAGACACAGAGCTTTTCCCGGGTAATCGCTGGAAAGGAAAACGCCGCCCGGCTCAGTCTTAAAGTGGAGCCCTCCGAGCGGGGAAGCGGCAACCGTTATTCCAACATGGTAAAATCCAGAGACATACCGGAGGCGATCCTTGATGCGGTGGAGCGGGGAATCCGCGGCTGTTTTTTATCGGGAATTGTGCTGGGTTATCCCTGCATTGATATAGAGGTCAGCCTTACGGACATTGAGTATTCGGAGCTTAGCGGAACCGAGTTTGCCTTTGAAGCCTGCGCCAGCATGGGTTTTGACGAAGCCTGTAAAAAGGCTCATCCCTATCTCCTGGAACCGATCATGGCGGTAGACCTTGTGAGCCCCCATGAATCTGTGGGAGACGTGATGAGCCTTATCACCCAGCGGGGGGGGCAGGTTCTCCGCATGGACAGTAAAAATACCTTTGATGAAGTAAAGGCCCAGGCGCCCATGGTAAAAATGTTCGGCTTCATGACGGCCCTGCGCGGCGTGTCCCAGGGCCGCGCAACCTTTACCATGGAATTCTCTCACTTCGAAAAGAAATCGGAAAGATGATGAATTTCTATTTTTTGAGCGCTTTTAGTGTTATTTCCAGCAGTTTAGTCATATCCAGCGGTTTTGCAAGGTGGGCATTCATGCCGCTGGCTATCGCCTTGTCGATATCTTCCCTGAAGGCATTGGCCGAAAGCGCCACAATCGGTATGCTCTGCGCGTCCGGGCGATCCATAAGGCGGATTGCCCTGGCCGCCTCGTGTCCGTCCATGACGGGCATCTGAACATCCATGTAGATAATATCAAAGTAACCGGGCTCCGAGTCGCCAAAGATCTTCAGCGCCTCATCTCCGTCTCCCGCCTCCTTAATTTCCAGGCCCGTAAATTCCAGCATGCTTACGGCGATAACCCGGTTAATTTCCACATCATCCACAAGGAGGGCGCGTTTACCCTTGAGTATGTTTTCGGCATTCTCCGCCGAAATTTCAGTTTCCGCTTCCGGGGCGGTTTCTTTCAGGTTCAGGCTGAAGCTGAACTCGCTTCCCTCGCCGGTTTTCGATTTTACCGCAATGTCTCCGCCGAAAAGTTTGACAATGCTCCGGGAGATTGCCAGCCCCAGACCCGTCCCGCCGTATTTTTTGGCGATCTGACCGGAAGTCTGCTCAAAAGGCTTGAAGAGGGAAGACAGAGATTCTTCCGCAATGCCGATTCCTGTATCCCTGATACAAAAATCGACGGTTCCCGTTTCCTCCCCGTTGTTTCCTTTATAAATTACATCAAAGAAGATGCTGCCCGTTTCGGGGGTGAATTTAACCGCGTTTCCCAAAAGGTTTATCAGCACCTGACGGAGCCGCAGAGAGTCTCCCCGGAAGGCCCTGTCCCGGGGAAGAGCGAAACGGGTTTCAAACTTGATGTTCTTTTCTTCGCAGCGGGGCCTGATGATCGACACCACCGTGTTGACCAGTTTTGAAAGATCCATGCTTTCATCGTTTAGTTCAATTTTTCCCGCTTCGATCTTGGAGATGTCAAGAATATCGTTGAGCAATCCCATAAGATGCTGACTGGACGCTTCAATCTGGTTGATATTGGCTTCGATCTCATCAAGCTTGACATCATTCTGGGAAAGCTTCTTCCTGACAATAGAAGTCATCCCGATGATGGAGTTCATGGGAGTGCGGATCTCGTGGCTCATCCGGGCAAGGAATTCACCCTTGTGGGCGTTTGCCTGGTTCGCCTCATCAACCGCCCTGGTAAGCTGTGTCTGGGTATTCCGGAGTTCCTGTTCCACCTGTACACGTCCCGATACATCCCTGGCAAAAGCAAGAATTCCAACAGGATTATTGTTGTCTTCGTAAAGCGGGGTAAACACCATGTCCAGAGTTTCTCTGTGGCCGTCATGGAAAACAATTGTCTCTTCGGCATAAACCGGTTTTGCCCCTGCATACACTTCGGCATCAAATTCTTCGTGGTTGTAGATCATTTCATCGGGGAATACTTCCTTTACATCCTTGCCTATAAGCTCTTCCGCCCTGAAAGCGGAAAGGGACGCCGTACGGGGATTGGCCGCCAGGATTTTGCCGGCCCTGTCCTGGTACCAGATAAGATCCGGGGATGCGTTGAAGATCTTGTCCAGGAGGGATCGCTCTTCGGCAATTTTTTTCTGTTCAAGGATAATATCCGTAATGTCCGAAGTAGTGATTATGTAGCCTATCTTCCAGCCTGAATGATCGGTAAGGTAGCTGGCGTTCCCCTTTAGATAACGCCCGGATTCACTCTGGTAGAAAATATCGGCCTCCCTGTCCTCGTGGAGGGCCAGTATCGGATCGAAGAGGGAGCCTGAAGGGTAGATGCTTATATCCTGGTAACTCTTCCCGATGATTTCCTCCAGTGTTACGCCCATGGCGGACAGGCCTGTCTCATTGGCGTATTTAATGACCTGGGAAAAGTCGGTAATTACCAGAGGCCCCCGGTCGCTTGCCACCAGGGAGTCGGCCATGTCGTCGAAAGAGTCCGCCAGGGTACCTATCTCGTCCTTTATCGGGGCCCGGAAGCGGAAATGCCGCTCTCCCGACCGGAAACGGTTGATGCCGTTGATAAGACCGGTGATGCTGGAGGTAAAGATATTTGCCATCCATATCGCAACCAGGACGACAAGGAGGATCATCAGTAATGCGGAAACAAGGAGCGTTACCGAGGTGTCCCTCAGGTTTGAAGAGATCATCCCCTGGGTTTCAAAGGCCGCCTGCCTGAGATCCGCATCGGCCAGATTGATTGCCTTCTGCAGGACTTTTTCAGTTTCCCGGGCCGGCTGCTGGAAATCTTCAAGCCCGGCTCCGATGGCTACAAAACCGAAGCCCCGTTTTGTCTTGCCGTAGTTTCCCGTGTAGTAGGGTATCGTCGCCGCGGTGTTGGGCTTCCATATTCCGCTCCAGAGGATCAGGAAAGAGCCGGAGCCGCCTTCCCTGGTCAGATCCATCCAGCCTATGCACTGGGGGGCATTGTTGAGGTAGCGCCCGTCCAGGCCGACAAGACCTGCCTCGGTAAGTTCAGCAGCGGGTTTCTTGCTGCGGGACTGTTCATGGAAAACAGGAACGTCCCTGAGGAAGTCCCGGAGGGGCAAGCCGGAATCCTGCCAGTCCCTGTAGATGCTCTCCTCCAGCCAGGGGATCTCCGGCTCCCCGGTATCGGGATTGAAGCCCACAATGGAATGGTGGCGGGGGTGGCAGATGCTGCGGCACTTGTAATCCCAGATAAAGGCATAGTTCCCCTCATAGGCGCTTGGCAGTTCCACATAGCGTTCCGGCATCGGGGTGGTATGATCGGTAAATTCCATGATGAAGTCGTGATCCAGAGCCAGGGTAACATAGCCTGTAATCCTGCCGCCCTGTACCACGGGAGTGGCCCAGCGGATGATCCCCTTGAAACGCCTGCCGTTGGGGTTCTCCCGGCCCGCGTAGGCTTCCTCCTCAGGCTGCCAGCTTAAACCCCGGTTTTTAACGTTTTCGGGATTGTACATCCCGATGAGGCGGCTGCGGACATAGGCCCCTATCACATCGGAGACATAGATCTCTCCGGGTTTAAGCAGCTTCAGTTCCTCAAAATACGTTTCCGCTTTGATATATGTATTGAGCCGGTTGGAGACATTCTTTTTCCGGGGATCCATCTGGTCCGATGTCGTCACCTTGATAACTTCGTTTCCCTCAAGGTCTATGTAGGTCATCTCCAGATAGATCGGCCGCAATTCCGTTTCATAAAGATCCGGCGGCCTGTTGCGGTAATTGGTATCATTCTCGGCATTGCTGGAAGGGGAGTAGTTTCCTTCCGGCAGGGCTTCCTCCGGAATCCAGTACTTCTGATCCTCCGAGAGAATCCATTCCCGTTTTTTGACCAGGGGCTTCTTCTTGCTCCCCACAAAGAGCCGGTATGCGTTTTCGTTTACCGGCAGTTCCGCCACATAGAGAATATCATCGTCCCGGGAGTACAGAAAATCCGCCACCCTGCGGGCCATGTCGGTGCTGGTACGTTCAAGCTGTTCGATGGTCAGGTTATTGAGGGCATTTACAGAATCTTCCACCGCCATGGCGCCTGTCGTGGTAAGGGCATCGGCGGCCCTGGCCACCAGTTCCTCGTTCCTTTGGCCCAACTCCCTTCCCAGATCCCGGGCCTGTTTCCAGGCCAGAATCGTGAGGATGATTAAGGGAATCACCTTGATTATTACAAAGATTATGATGAGCTTGGCCCGCATACCAAGCCCCAGCCTGGTAAGCAGCCTGCCAATGAAATATTCAAGACGCTGAACTGGATTCATCAATACTAAAATACACATTTTTTTTCTAAAATTCAAAAAGAAATACGAGGCATTGCAGGTAAAAAAGCGGCCTAATCAAGGAGGGGGTTGTAGTCTTCGCCGGAAAACAGGGGAGGGAGGCTGAATTCTTCCTCCGGCGGCTCTCCGGAAACATCGGGCGTTCCGTCGGTTTCCAGGTCTTCATCGCTTGAAAGGGAAGGGGATTCCCAGGGGTAAGCGCCGCCGGAAGATGAATTGAAATCCCCGTCAAGGAAAGGATTGCGGAAGGTGTTCCGGCTGCCCTGACTGGCATTTCTGTTTTGGTTTGTCTGACTGCCGCTCCGGCGGGTAGAATTCCCGGAACCGGAACTGCCGGCCGCTCCTCTCTGCAATTCGGGGAAAAGCTCCGGATCCAGAGTAGGCATCGTAAGGGAACCGAGAAGATTTTCCTCATCCAGCCCCAGAATCCCCGTCCGCATGGAACCTATGGCTGTTTCCGAATAGGAGGCCTCTCCGTGAATGTTGCAGTACTGGGTGGGCTGGGTTCCCTCAAGGAAAGGCAGGGTTACCGCGCCTTCGTTGCAGGCCGGTGTCATCAGAAGCCCGGATTTGGCACATACCGTAACGTCGATAATGCCGGAACTGGGCCGGGGAAAGTCCCGGTAGGGAAGGCCCTGATGGATCTCCCGCATATAGTCTCCCCAGAGAGGCCCGCAGAGGGTAGAGCCCGTAAGGGAAAGCCCCAGGGAGTTCCCCGGTTTGTCAAAACCGAACCAGATTGCCGCGGTATAGTAGGGGGTATAACCCACGGCCCACGCGTCCGACCAGTTCTGGGTGGTTCCCGTCTTCCCCGCCGCGGGCATACGGAAATTCTTTCCGTTGGCATCCCGGAAGGTAAATTTGGAACCCCAGCCCGCGCCGTTGGCCAGTGTGCCGTATTCCACGGTTTTTTTCATTATGCTTGTCATGATGTAGGCGTTTTGGGAACTTACCACCTGGATAGAGGCGCCTTTCCGCCGCTGTTCCAGCCTGAGGTCCCGTTCCGTATCCATCACCACCTTGCCGTTCCGGTCTTCGATTGAGCGGATGGCGATGGGGCTTACCTCACGTCCCTGGTTGGCAAAAACGGCAAAGGCCCTCGCCATCTGTATGGGCGCCACCGAGATGATCCCCAAACCCATGGGATACACCCTGGGGAAGGTGCGGCGTATCTGATCCGGATCGCTTATGCCCAGGAGGGCCGAAGCCCGGTCAATCGCCGCATCAAAGCCGATGCCGTCCAGAATTTTCAGGGAAGGCACGTTCATCGACTGGGCCAGGGCATCGTAGAGAAGCACGGTGCCCTTCCATTCGCCCCGGAAGTTCAGGGGAATGTATGGGGTACCGTTTTCGTTATGAAACACGATGGGAACATCGTAGATGAGACTCGCCGGATTGAATTTCCTGCTGTCTATGGCCGCCGAGTAGTACAGCGGCTTGAAGCTTGAACCGGGCATGACCTTGGCCTGGGAAGCCCGGATAAGCTGATTGGATTCATCGTATTTGGAGCCCCCGATTATGGCGGTGATATAACCCGTATCGTTTTCGATGCAGATAAGGGCCCCTTCAACCACATTCTTTTCGGTTGAAGTCTTGAGTTCCGCAAAGGCGGTATTGGTCAAAACCTTGAGATCCCCAATCCCAAAGGCAAGAGCCGCCATGTCCACCACGGGATTGACCACCTTGGTATAGCGGGACAGGGCCTTCTGTTCGTTCTGGGCGTCTCCGGTTGAATGAATGTCCTCCAGGCCAAAGTAGAGGGAGAGCAGATCGACAATGGGAATATAGGTTCGCTCGGCCTGGGTAAGCCGCACCCCCTGCTGGCCTGAAAATTCCCTGTTCGCCTTTGCAAGACCCTCCGCCATATACTTTTGCGCGGCTTCCTGATGTTTCAGGTTGAGGGTGGTATGTACCGTGTAGCCGTCCCGGTAGTAGTCCATGGTACCGTACATCAGGTTATCCAGTTCCCGGCGCACATACTCGCTGAACCAGGGAGCCCTGTCGTCCCGGTTATAATAGGCGCTGGTGGAAGCCCTCGTGTAATCGTAGTTGTCCCAGTACTCGTTAAAGGAAGCTTCCGCCTCTTCCTTACTGCAGTAGCCGAACTCAATCATCCTGTCCAGAACCGCAAGCTGCCTGTCACGGGCAATGTTGGGATTATCCAGAGGATTGTAGCGGGAAGGACTTGAAAGCTGAATCACTAGGAGCGCCGATTCGGCCAGGGTAATATCCCGCGCACTGTGGCCAAAGAAGAATTTACTTGCCGCTTCAACCCCATAGGTACCGGGGCCCATATACATATAATTAAGGTAAATTTCGAGAATTTCGTTCTTGGTATAGCGCCGCTCCATCTGGAAAGCCCACCAGAGTTCCCTGATCTTCCGGCTGATGGTTCTTTCGCTCCGGTCGGTGTAGAGCGTGCCGGCCACCTGCTGGGTTATGGTGGAACCGCCTCCCATGTTGCGGCCGATGATCTGCCCCACAAAGGCGCGGCTTATGCCCCGGATGCTGAAACCCTTGTGGTTGTAGAAGTCCGGATCTTCCCGGGCCAGCACCGCGTTGATGAGATGCCGGGGAAGTTCGTTAAGGGAAACCAGTTCCCGCTTCTCGTCCGCGGAGAATTCGGTTATCAGATCCCCATTGATGTCCACGATACGGGTAGGAAGGGCAGGGGCAAATTCGACAAAGTTTTCCTGATTTTTGATATTCGCCGTTTCGGCCATGGAAAGCCCCAGGGCGATGCCGATGCCCACGGCGATGATGATCGTAAAAACCGCCACGATGCGGATAATGATACCGGTTATGAGGGAATCCCCCCCATGAATACCCATAATACCAGCCTAAAAACTTGCGCCCCCCCTGTCAAGACATAAAAAAGGCCGGTGGAAACCACCGGCCATGCCCTTGAAGGCATATCGGAGATATAGTGATTTGGGAGGGGAACTATAGATCCGACATTTATATTATCGCACTCTTTTTCAAAATTCTGAAACAAATTCGTTCAATTTTTGAAAAAAAAATACTGCCTGAGGCGGTTTATGACCCCAGGCCCGCAAATCATTCCTCGTGTACAGAAACATCAACTTCCATGGAGACTTTATAGGTTTTTCCCTTCTCGACCTGGAGCGTTTTGAAAATTCCATAGTCCCCGATGCGGAACTGTACTTCGTGAGTTCCCGGTTCCACCAGGTATGGGGCCGTTTTGTTGAGCACCGCTTCATTATTCAGGAAGATCCGTGCGTTTTCCGGGGCTTCAAAGTAGATAACCGGGGTTGGATCCTTCAGTTCTATGCTCAGTTCCAATACTTTGGCCCGTTCGATGATAAAACGGCGGTTTTCGTTCCGGTAGTCGTCCGAAAGAATCACCAGATGATGTTCCCCTTCCTTGAGGAAGCGGCCTTCACCCGGATTTTCTATCATCACATCGTCGATGAGCACCGTAAAGGGCTTGCCGGGAAGCTGTTCGGGCCAGCGGAAACTGAGCGTTACGATCCCCTCATCGCCGAGGATCGGTTTGGCGGAAAGCTGAAAATTCATCGTTTCCAGTTCTTCGTTCATGCCCTTGATCACCGGCATGAGCCGTATCAGAAGGGGGAAGGAAGTCACCGGAATCACCCCGACCGGCACGGAAACATAGGGAGAATTCCGTAAATCGTGGTTTCTGCGCAGGGGAATCTGGTAAACCGACTGGATCTTGGCAGGCAGGGGTTCAAAAACGATGCGTTTCGCATCCAGATCCGCTACGCCGGCTTCGGGAATATGATCCAGATTACTGTACATGGCAATGGCAAGACTCCCCTGATAGGAAAGCCAGGCCGAAGGGGCACCGAGTTCCAGCTCCACTCCCTTGAAAAACCGGGTATCCTCCCCCAGGGAGACCAATGCCGAAGAGTTATAGCTGAGGGGAAGGGAGGCCTTTGCGGTATTTTCCAGCGAAACCGGCAAATTCCCCCGGATAATGACACGGAGGGGTTCCGCTTCTATCCTGAGAGAAAAGAAGAAAAGGAATACCATTATAAAAGCATAGCAGCGCTTCAATGAATGCCTCTTATCCCGGCCGGATTACGGGGAAGAACGAAACAAGAGCCTTCCGGGATCTTCCGCCCGGCCGTTCCGCCGTAATTCAAAATGAAGATGGGGCCCTGTAGATTGCCCTGTTGATCCCACCCTACCTATAAGGGTACCTGATCGAAGCTCGCTTCGCAAGGAGGTTTCAATCTTGGAGAGGTGGCCGTAGAGACTGGCCCAGTTGTCTCCATGTTTTACGATGATAAAATTGCCGTATACCGGGTCTTCTCCGGTCTCGGTCACAGTCCCGGCCGCGCAGGCATAAACCGGCGAGCCTTCCGGAGCCGCCAGGTCAAGTCCCTGGTGAAAACGTATCTTCCCCGTTACCGGATTCCGCCTGACCCCGTAGAGGCTTGAGATCCGGTAGTCCCGCAGGGGAAAGCGGAAACCGGAATTGAGAAAGAAGATCCGTTCGGTTTGGCTAAAGTCATCCCCCGGATAGAAGATATAGGGACGGCTTTGACCCCCTTCCCTGATCCGCAGCCTTTCTCCGGGAATATCATCTCCCCGCGCCGAGACAAGGAGCCGTTCAAAGTCCGTTTCAGGTTTTTCCGGCGCAAAGATACCGGGTACCGAGGGGAGCAGGAGGGCTTCCTGCCCGAAGGAAGAGGGGTGGCTTATGCGGTTAAGGCTTGCCAGACTTGAATATGGGATATTACAACGGCCGGCAAGGGAGAAAATATCGTCCTCCGCGGAGGGCAGGTAGCGGTAAATCGTAAGAGAGGCGGCAATTGATTCTTCTTCCAAAATCCGTCCCCGGTTAAAAAGCCGGCGGCGGTTCTGTTCCACCTCCTGGATATACTGTTTGAAACCTTCGTCAAACTGATTCAGCTGTTTGATAAGGAGATATGCTTCTTCGGGAAATACTCCGGAAACCAGGATGAACAAAAAAAAGGCAAGGGCTGCCCCCCGCCTCTTCTTTGTCAAACGCATTCCTTCAGCTCTAACAGGAACTCAAGCCTGAGATATCGCTTCAACAGGACAGGCTGAAGCACAGGCTCCGCAGTCCTGACACTTATCGGCCTCAATGAAACGTTTCCCGTCTTTTTCGGAAATCGCTTCCACCGGACACTCACTGTCGCAGGAGCCGCAATTAATGCATTCATCACCTACTTTGTATGCCATGATCCACCTCTCTATAATAAGATACCTTCAAGATATATAGAAAAAACGGAAAATTCAAGACCTCG
>JAITES010000011.1 GCA_031281925.1 Treponema sp.
GGGATAGTGGTGGTTTCCGCCCTGTCCGGCGTTACCGACAGCCTTATAAGTGAGGCCCGTCTGGCCGAGGAGGGGGATGCCTCCTACGGTTCGGGGCTGAGGGAACTGAGGGAGCGCCATGCAAATATGGCAGCGGCTTTTCTCAAGGGTTCCGATATGGAAACAGCTCTTGCAGACCTTGACAAGCTTATTGGGGAACTTACCCAGTATCTTGACGGGATAGCCCTGCTGGGTGAACTTTCAAAGCGGATTCTCGATTCGATAATGAGTTTCGGGGAGAGGCTTTCCGCTTCTCTTATAACCCGAATCCTCCTTGTGGAAGGCATAGACGCGGACTTCGTAGATTCCCGGAATCTTTTGAGGACGGACAGCAATTTTGGAAATGCCCGCTGCCTCCAGGAGATAAGTTTTTCCAATATCCGAAGCCACCTGAAAAGCGGCAGGGGAGGGCGGATCAAGGTTGTTACCGGCTTTATCGGTTCCACCGAAAGCGGCGTCACCACCACTCTGGGCCGGGGAGGCTCCGATCTCAGCGCGGCAATCTTCGGAGCGGCCCTGGCGGCCGAAGTCGTGGAGATCTGGACTGATGTGGACGGAATTCTTACCGCGGATCCCCGGCTGGTAAAAAACGCCTTTACCATTGAAGAGATCTCCTATGTGGAGGCCATGGAACTGTCCCATTTTGGCGCCAAGGTGCTTTTTACCCCCACGATCAAGCCGGCCCTGGAGAAGGGCATACCGATCCGGATACGGAATACCTTCAACGCTTCGGGGCCCGGCACCTGGATACGCCGGGAAGCCGTCCAGGGAGACTATGCGATCCGGGGCATCAGTTCCATGCAGGATGTGGCTCTGGTACGGGTTCAGGGATCCGGCATGGTCGGGGTTGCCGGCTTCTCCTCCCGGCTTTTCGGCGCCCTGGCGCGGCGGGGCATCAACATCATCCTTATTACCCAGAGTTCCAGCGAGTATTCGATATGCTTTGCCATCATCCCCAGGGACGCGCCCGCGGCCAAAGATTCAATCAACGAGGAATTCAGCAGGGAGATAGCGGCAGGTTCCATAGATCCGCCGGTCATTGAGGGAGGACTTTCCATTATCGCGGTGGTGGGCTCCCGAATGAAGCGGAGTTCCGGTATTTCGGGCAAGGTTTTCCACGCGCTGGGCCGGAACGGGGTTAATGTGGTGGCAATCGCCCAGGGTTCTTCTGAGCTTAACATTTCAGCGGTGGTAACCCAGCAGGATGAGGCAAAGGCCATCAATTCGATTCATGAGGCTTTCTTCCTCTCCGGCGTGCGCTCGGTGAATCTCTTCCTTGTGGGGACAGGCCTCATCGGCGGCACCCTGCTGGAACAGCTTGCCGGACAGCAGGAGGTTCTCGCGGAAAACCACATGATCCGCATAAACCTTGTTGCGGCCGCCAATTCAAAGCGGATGGCCTTCTCCGCAGGAGGGCTCGATCCTGCCGAAGTGAAGGATCTGTTACATGATTCAAAACCGGGAACAGCCGTCCGGCCGGGAACAGAGCCCCTTGTTCAGGACTTTAACCTGGAACTCTTTATCGAAAAGATGAAGTCCTTCAACATGCCGAATACCTGTTTCTGCGACTGCACCGCCAGTGATAGTGTTTCCGCCGTATACGGGGATATACTCCGCTCTTCGATTCCCGTTGTTACCCCCAACAAACGGGCCAATGCAGGCTCCCTGGATTATTACAGGCTTCTCACCGGTTTTTCCCGTGACCGGGGCATCCCCTACCTCTATGAAACCACGGTCTGCGCGGGCCTCCCCGTTATCTCCACCCTCCGGGATCTTTCCCTTTCCGGAGACAAGGTACTGCGCATTGAGGCGGTTCTTTCCGGGACTTTAAGCTTCATCTTCAACAACTACGACGGCGGCAAGACCTTCTCGGCCCTGGTCAGGGAGGCAAAGGCCGCAGGCTACACGGAACCCGATCCCAGGGACGACCTTAACGCCATGGATGCGGCCCGCAAGGCCCTTATCCTTGCCAGGGAATGCGGCATGAACCTTGAATTCCCCGCGGTAACCATAGAACCGATCCTGCCCCCCGCGTGTTTTGAGGCTGAGGATGTGGAGACATTTTTCAGGGAACTTGAAAAATCCGATGAGGCATTTGAAAAACGCCGCTCGGCCGCCGCCGCTGCAGGCAAGTCCCTCCGCTATGTGGCTGTTATCGAAGAGGGCAAGGCAAGCCTCTCCCTCCGGGAAGAAGCGCCCGGCAGCCCTTTCCGCTCACTTGTGGACTCCGACAACATTGTGGTGATCACCACAGCCCGTTATTCACGCCTTCCCATGGTGATTAAGGGCCCCGGCGCCGGAGCCCAGGTTACTGCGGGCGGGGTTTTCGCGGATATTGTGCGTATAGCGCGGACCCTGGTTTAAGAAAAACCTGAGGCGATACCTATACCTTTGACGTCAAAACCTATTATACCGGCGGCAATGGCGGCGGTAATAACGCCCCCCTGCTGTTTTGCCCGGTGTTCGTTGTCCGTGGTATACTTGAGCTAAGGAGAACGATATGGGCGAAGTACGAACGGAAGTTACCCTGGTAAACATCAGGGATCAGAACGTGGCGGATGGGGGATATATGCCCCAGGATCAAGTCAGGCAGCTCACGGTCAACGCCGTGGTGGATACCGGCGCTTGGACCTTAGTAATCAACGAGGAAACCCGCGAAAAGCTGGGACTGCGGGTGAAAAAATCTTCCGAGACCACCGTCGCCGGCGGGGTAAAGATTTCCAGCGGGATAACGGAACCGGTGATGGTCTACTGGAAAGACCGGGAAACCCCATGCCAGGCAGTGGTCCTCTCCGGGGAGAGTGAAGTCCTCCTGGGTGCCCTGCCTCTTGAGGGAATGGATCTAATGGTTCACCCGCTGGAGAACAAAGTCATCGGCGCCCACGGCGATACGGCGCGGAACGTGGTTAAGTGAGGGGATATGGCAGGCAAAATACTAACGGTAAAGTGGCCCGTGGGACGGGACAGGACAGGGCCGCCGGCCTTACCACCGGAAACTTCAGTTTTCAGCGAAAAAGCGTGTAAGGCCGAAAGTAAGGAGAACGATATGGGCGAAGTACGAACGGAAGTTACCCTGGTAAACATCAGGGATCAGAACGTGGCGGATGGGGGGATATATGCCCCAGGATCAAGTCAGGCAGCTCACGGTCAACGCCGTGGTGGATACCGGCGCGTGGACCTTAGTAATCAACGAGGAAACCCGCGAAAAGCTGGGACTGCGGGTGGAAGAAACCGTCGAAACCGGCGTTGCCGGAGGGGGAACGGTTCCCGGTGGGATAACGGAATACGTGGAGATCCGCTGGAAAGACCGGAAGACCTCCTGCGAAGCGCTGGTCCTCCCCGGTGAGGAAGAAGTCCTTCTTGGAGCATACCCCCTGGAAGGCATGGATTTAACGGTTAATCTCAAGAAGCAGGAAGTAGTCGGCGCTCACGGCGACAAAGTACGGTATGTAGTTAAGTGAGCATACAGTAGCTGCACCTTGATTATAGACAGACACGAAATAAGGCCGGCTTTACCTCAAATAAAGCTCCGACTCCTCCATCCGGGAAAGTACTGTTTCAAAGGCTCCTGCTGCCCAGGCAAGATCCAGAATGCCGTACTTGTTCCGCATCATCTGGGCCCGGCGGGCGGTGGCAATGGTATAGTCCCGGCTCAGATTGATTTCCTCCGGTATGAGGGGACAGCCCGCGGCGGCCAGAAGCTTTTTCAGTTCGGAATACGGAACAAGCTGTTCAAGAATCCTCTCCCGGATCTCCTTCCAGTTACTGCGGAAGGCATCGTTTATTATACGGACATTTTTTTCGTCGGGCAATTTTTCCAGGGCGATCTTTACAACTCCGTCGTGGGCGCGGCTGTTCCTGAAGGCTCCGGAAACTTCCGCCATCCGCTGTGAAGCGGCAGGCAGTCTGAAGTCCCTGTGTGCGGGCGGAGGGCCTTCAGGATCGGCAAAGAATATTTCGGTAAAGGCTGTAGCCGCCAGTGTGCCGATGGTTACTTTGTGACCATGGGTTACCGGGACTCCGTTCATGGAGAGGTCTTCCATCTCCCATACATGACTGAAAAGATGTTCGGAGCCTGAAACAGACCTGGAAGTTTTCAGAAGCTGCATGGAAAGACCTGTAATGCCCAGCGCTTCAAAGAGGGCGTTTACAGCGTCTCCGTCGCCCTTTGCAGCGCCAACGCTCCGCTCAAGATAGTCCATAAGGCCGTTCTGGGTCATGTCCCAGGCCTTTTGATTGATGGGATCTGCCCCAACTGCTCCCGCCTTTCCCGCATAGTCACTGATGATCCAGTCGGTGCCCGCAATGATCTTGCTTGCCAGATCCCCAAAGCCCGAGGATGAAAGGTAGGCCGGCGCCCCGGCCAGTACATCCGTATCCGCGGCAAGGCAGCGGGGGGCGGTGCAGGGCAGTGTCTGTTTGAAGCC
>JAITES010000055.1 GCA_031281925.1 Treponema sp.
GCGGCGGGAGGCCCGCGTCAGAGCTGATATTCATGTAAAAAAGATACCAGAGAAAATAGAATTGGCTTTGAAGACGCAATTCATATCCGGGAGGCTGTTCACGGGCCATCCGGGCAAGATCGTTCAAACACCCGCGCCGGGTTTTCGTAAAAGAAAAGATCCACCGTTTCCCGCTTCAGGCCCCGTTCGAGCAGCATGGGGATAAAGGTTTTAAGGATGTAATCCAGACCCGGCCTGCCGCCGTAACTTGCAAGACGTTCACGGGTAACATCAAGGGAACAGAGAATCTGTTTTTCAAAACCCGCTTCCGCCGCGGCGCATATAATATCCAGTTCTTTTTCATCGTCGTGGTACTTGTAGCGGGCGATGGTGTCGTATTCAAGGTATATGCCCCGGCGCACAAGTTCCCTGTGGGTTTGGGGATCCGCAACGGCGCGGTCGAGGTGGCAGAAGATAAGTCTGTCCGGGGAAAGGCCCTGTTTCTCCAGAAAATCCGCAAGCCCAACCGGATCCGAGCCCTTCTCGACGTGAACCATGAGCGGCCGGCCGGTTTTCCCGGCCGCTTTGGCCGCCGCGGTAAAGAGCCTTTCATGCAGGGGAGAAAATTCAGTCTCCAGCGCGGTTTTTATCTGTCCCGCGCGAAAGGCGCCTGTTTTTTTTGGCGCCTCCGTATCACAGTCAATGTACATGCCTTCGCACAATTCCTGCGTAAAAAGCGCCTCCAGTTCCTCTTCACCGTAACGGTATATCCAGTGGTCTTCAGGATAGTAAAGCAGACGGTGAAAACCGGTAGAAGCGATGATCTTCACGCCGGAGGCCGCGGAAATTTTCCGCAGCATACGGGCATCCCTGCCGCAGCCGGGGGGCTGAGCGTCAAGCACGGCCCCGCCGCCCGCTTCCCTGTAACGCCGCAATTCGGCCGTAGACTTTTCAGGATCGTCGATGCAGAGCGCAGGATATATTTCCGCGGAATGTCCCCGGCTGATCCAGAGGTGTTCATGGCTCTGGCAGAACCCAAGGTTCCCCGCGGGAACATCTCCCAAAACAGTTTGTACCACCCAAAATCCTTATCCAGTGTCTGTCCACAAAGCCGGTTACCTTGCGGACAGACTCTATCTATTCGAGGCTGTTCCAAAATTTCAGTTTTCGGAACAAGCTCATTCTTCCTTCGATTTCAATACCGCAAGGAATGCGCTTTGGGGAAGTTCCACATCCCCAACCATCTTCATCCGTTTTTTACCTTCCTTCTGTTTCTCCAGAAGCTTCCGTTTACGGGTAATGTCTCCTCCGTAACACTTGGCAAGTACGTCCTTGCGCAGGGCATTCACCGTCTCCCGTGCAATTATCTGGCTGCCTATGGCCCCCTGTATGGGGATCTTGAACTGTTGTCTGGGTATCTCGTCCCGGAGGCGCTCGCAGACAATTCTGGCCCGCTCGTATGCATTGCCCCGGAACACAAGCTGGGAAAGCGCGTCCACAGGCTTACCGTTAAGCAGAATGTCAAGCTTCACCAGTTCCGTGGGCTTGTACCCGGTAATATCATAATCAAAGGAAGCATAACCTCTGCTGATGCTTTTCAGACGATCATAAAAATCGAACAGTACCTCTGCCAAAGGCATGTCGTATACCATCTCCACCCGTTTTTCGTCCAGATAGTTCATTGCGGTTTGAATGCCGCGTTTTTCAAGGCAAATCGTCATGATGTTTCCAAGGTAGGTCACGGGGGTAATTACCGAAGCGCGGATATACGGCTCCTCGGCGCTTTCAATGCGGCCTTCGCCGGGATACTCCATGGGATTATCCACAAAAATTTCTTCCCCGCCCTGAAGGCGTACCCTGTACCGTACCGAAGGAGCGGTAAAAATGACGGATTGATCGAATTCCCGTTCCAGCCGTTCCTGGATCACCTCAAGGTGGAGCAGGCCCAGAAAGCCGCAGCGGAAACCAAAGCCCAGGGCGGCGGAAGAATCCTTTTCATAGATCAGGGAAGCGTCGTTAAGCTTGAGCTTTTCCATGCTGGTCCGCAGTTCATCATAATCATTGGAGTCCACAGGATATATCGAAGAGAAGACCACGGGTTTTACTTCCCGGAAACCGGGCAGCGCTTCGGTGCAGGGATTATCCGCTGCGGTAACCGTATCGCCCACCCGCACATCGCTTACCGTTTTTATGCCGGCAATGATGTAGCCTACGTCTCCTGCGGAGAGCATATCTGTCTCCACAAGGGCAAGCCTGAAGATACCGGTAGTCTCCACCTCGTATACGGAAGCGGATGACATAAACTGTATCTTCATCCCTTTTTTAATGCTGCCGTCAAAGAGACGGACATGCACAACTACTCCCCGGTAGGGATCGTAATGGCAGTCAAAAATCAGGGCCCGCAGAGATTGTGCGATGTCTCCGGCCGGGGGGGGGATACGCTCAACAATGGCCTCAAAGAGTTCATCCACGCCGGTACCGTTTCTGGCGGAAACAAGAAGCGCCTCCTCGGCATCCAGCCCGAGATCCTTTTCAATCTGGGCCTTGACACCGGGAATGTCGGCGGCCTGCATATCGATCTTGTTGATCACGGGAACTATTTCAAGATTATGCTCCAGAGCCAGATACATGTTGGAAAGCGTCTGGGCCTGCACTCCCTGGGTAGCATCCACGAGAAGCAGGGCCCCCTCACAGGAATTAATCGCCCTGGAAACCTCATAACTAAAGTCCACATGTCCGGGAGTGTCTACAAGGTTGAGTTCGTACTCCCGGCCGTCTTTTGCAATGTAGGGAATGGTAACCGCCTGGCTCTTTATCGTTATACCCCGTTCCCGCTCAATGTCCATGTTATCAAGGATCTGATCCTGAAAATCCCGGTCGGCCACAAGGTGGCCCTTCTGGATAAGCCGGTCGGCCAGGGTAGACTTGCCGTGATCGATATGAGCGATGATGCAAAAATTGCGGATGCTGGAGATCTCTGCCATAAGTTTATAATATAGAAAAAATGCTTAAGCCTCAATCCTTCGCTATGGTTAGAGTTTACAATGATACATTAGGTCCTTAAGGCTGTGTTTCGGTTTTTTCGCGGCGCGGCAGGTCCTCACGTAAAATTAAAGTGTATCGGGCGAATCCAGGGCGGCGGGAAGCTGCATGACTGTTTCCATGTAGCCCTGGCGGCGTTTCTTGACATTGATGTCCATCACCGCATAGCCTTCCTTTTCCCATACCCGGAAACTGCGGATCGAGACGGAATCCTGTTCCGAAAGGCTGGCCTCGTCGGCGATTGAGCCCCGGACTACCTTCTTTACAAGGTAGGATGAAGAGAAAGATTTCCCCAGGGATGGGGAGAGGATGAGTCCGAAGAGGGGGGCCGCCATCCGTTCCCGGCTGTCCTTCTTTGCCGCTTCGGCAAGGGGAACATCGGGCCGCGGAACACT
>JAITES010000172.1 GCA_031281925.1 Treponema sp.
TCCCGCAGGGTCGACATCCGCTACTTCGGCAGCAGGATCAACACCTTCGGCCAGCTCCACGCCAACATCCGGGACCCCGGCTTCTGGTGGGGCCCCAACTCCTGGCGCCTCACCGGCCCCGCCTGGACCTACGAGTACCGTTTCTGGCCCCAGGGGGTGCTCAAGTCGCCGGAGATCAGGGAGATTTAGCAGCCTGTAAGGTCTAATTTGTGTCTGCCCATAAAGTCGTATAGACAGACTCTAATCTGCAGGAATTTTGAAAACTTCAGTTTCCCGGACAGACTCTATTTACTGTGCATCACCTCTACTCCGTTCCACTCCGGTGGAGGCGGGGTACGGGTGTATGCCTCGCAGCGTTTACAGAGGTTGTCCGCGTTGAAGTCGCCGGGAAGCAGGGCAAGTGTTTCCCTGAAACGTAACGCGGCCTCGGCAAAACTGCGGCGGTAGTAAAGATCCATGCCCGCATTGTGGATGGCCCAGGCCTTTGTTTCGGAAGGGGAAATGCCGCGCTTTACCGTATAGATCTTTACGCCCTTTGTTTTTCCTTTGACAGCAACGGTGTCGAGAAGCCGGGCGGGGATCTTTGGTTCAAGGTTCCTTATCTTTTCGTAGAGGAATTCGGAAATAAGCAATTCCGAATGGTATGTCTTTGTAAGGCCCTCCATGCGGCTTGCCAGGTTTACCGCATCCCCGATGACCGTATAGTCCATCTTCCGCTCGCTGCCGATATTTCCCACAGTAACAGTACCGTAGTTGATCCCGATTCCGATGTTGAATTCCTTCTTTCCCAGTTTCCGCTGGTTTTCGTTGAAACCCTCAAGCGCATCGATCATGTCAAGGCCGGAAAGGACAGCGGAAAGAGCGTCGTCATCGTGTTTTACCGGAGCGCCCCAGAAGGCCATGATTGCGTCTCCGATGTATTTGTCAACAATACCGTTGCGGTTCATGATGATGTCAACCTGGCCGGAAAAATAACGGTTAAGCGAATTTACAAGATCGTCGGGAGCCATGGATTCTGAAATGGTAGTAAAACCGCGGATGTCGGAGAAGAGTATGGCCAGTTCCCGGTTTTCCCCCACGAGCATTGATTCGGGAGATGCAAAAAATTTGTCGATTAAATCTTTTGGAACATACTTCTGGAAAATATGGCGGATTCTGGTTTCCTTTTTCCCCGCAAGAACCGCATCAAAGGCATAGCGCTTTATCTGGGAGTAGGCCTTGTCCAGTTCCCCTGTCATAAGGTTGAAGGTCTGGGCAAGCTCCCCGGTTTCATCCCGGTATTCCACCTCCACCCGGGAAGAGAGGTCTGCGGAACTTATGATGGCCTTCATTGTTTGTACCACCCGGCTCAAGGGCCGTGTGAGATGCCGGGAAAAGAGGATGAGCAGTATTACTGCGGCAGCGATAGCCGCCGCCAGGGTAACAATGGTCTGGAAGGCGATGCGGTTTGCGTCCCGGTAAAAGACAGCCTTCTCTTCGGTGAGGAGTATATACCACCGGAAGGGAGGGAAGAAAAAGGAACGGAAAACCCGTTCCGTCCCGCCGATTTTAGCCGTCATGATCCCCTGGTTTTCCGCCTTCAGGAGCTCTGCAAGCACAGGCCGTTCCCCGGGGAGAATTTCAATTGGACCTGTGGACATGACCGCGTTCCCTTCAGGATCAAGTGCGAGAATCAGTTCCGTGTCGCTGAGTATGATGCTGCGGCCGTAATTTTCCACCGCAAGTTTGGCCGCGTCAACCATGTCGGGATTACCGGCATAGTCGTTTTCCACAAGAAGAGACCACTGGTTTTCGGCGTATTTTTCCAGTTCCGAAGCCTTGAAGCTTAAGAACTGCTGCGTGATACGGCTGACCCCGTTTACCGCGCTGAAGTAGGAGGCGGTTTCGGCAAGGCAGAGGCTGACAATGATCAGGGGCAGGACAACGAGAAATATTTTAACGCGGATCTTCATGAGAAAAACAATACAGAAGAATCCGTAAAACGTCCATTGGAACCGGAGGGCGGGCGCAAAAAAGGAATCTTTTCAGGCTACGCTGGCCGTATTCATCAAGCCGGCTTTATCAAGCTGATAAATATAACCGGTTTTGACACAGATTTCGAAAAGATGCCGTGTCATGGACTCTTCTATGATTCGCTCATTCCCGTCGGAGATTCTGGTCAGCCTGACGAGAAAACCGTCTTCGGTTTCCCGGATGATGTCCAGGTATTCGGTTTTGCCTTCCCGGCTTTTGATGCAGTACCGTTTCATACTTCTATTATCGGTACAAAGCTTTCCCCTACTTTAGCCCCGGAAGCCGTGCACAAATAAAATGCATAGCATTTTATTCGCAGGGGGTCCTTAGCGCAAATCCCGGCGGATAGCCTCTCCTTCGGCGCTGAGCAGGGCGCTAAGCTGCTTCCAGGGGATGCTGACTTCGATGGGCCCCATGGAATAGGGGGCAATCTCGTACTGATCCCAATGGAAACTCATTCCGGCCCTGTCCAGGAAAAAATTTTCCGTAATTTCCACAGTTTCTTCAAAAAAACCGCCATCCTTAAGGGTTGTACCGGAACCGGGATCCATCCGGGAACGCAGGGCCTCGTTGATAAGGGCCGTAAGTTCCCCCTCCGCGCCGTTTTTGATAATGAAAGCAGTATCGATCTGCCGTCCGGAAAGACGGTCAATGACAAAATAACGCTGTTCCCGCATCCCGTGGGCGCCGCCTGTAAAGGATTCACCGGTTTTACTGAAAACCCGGATGCGGGGGCTTTCCGTTATAAGGCTTACCGTTTCGCTGTGATACCAGTTCATCGACTGCCCATACTCGTCCCCGTTCCGGAAGCTGTTTTTCGCTTCAAGATACTCAGTCCGGTAAAGCTCTCCCCTCTCCGCGGCATACTGTTTCGCCGTCTGCCCCCCGTATACAAGGGAACGGAACAGGGCGGAATCGGGATCCCCATCCTCCAGATCCAGGAGATTGAATTCCTGCATCATGGCAGGCTCTCCTGAGCCTGTAAGGGGGATGCTCTTTTTTTCCGAAAAAGTGATAAAACGTGCCCCGCCGTTTTTCCCGGGCGCGGTTTGACAGGCGCAGATCAATGCCAGGCTTAAAACGCCGGGCAGAACGGTATAAAAGATATTCTTCTTCATGTATACAATATAGCTTATTCTCTTGATTTTTGTTATGGAGTACTAACGTGAATAAAACCGAGTGGTTCTACGATGAGCGTTTCTGGGAGGAATTTGCCCCCATCATGTTTGACAGGAGACACTGGGAGGAAGTGGATCTTGCCTCGGATGCGGTTACCCGCATGGCTCATCTCAATCTCTACGAACAAACGCCGGGCCTGAAAACAGAATCGAACATGAAGCGCGGTTTCACGCAAAAAGCCGCTGCGGAGGCTGAAAGGCCGCGGCTTCTCGATCTCTGCTGCGGTTTCGGGCGGATGAGTCTGGAATTTGCCCGCAGGGGCTTTGCCGTTACCGGGGTGGACATTACCAATGCCTATCTTGCCGCGGGCCGGGAGGACGCGGAGGCGGAGGGACTTGAGGTTGAATTTGTACAGGAGGACATACGCCGCTTCCGGAGGAATGAAGCCTTTGACCTTGCGGTAAACCTCTACAATTCCTTCGGGTATTTTGAAGATCCTGCAGATGACAGGATCGTTGTAAAGAATGTATACGATTCCCTTACGGATGGGGGAAGCTTCATCATTGATGTGCTGGGAAAGGAGATCGCCGTCCGGGATTATACGGAAGCCGAATGGTTTGAAAAGGCCGGTTACATTGTTCTTACCGAGTATGAACCGGTGGATTCCTGGGGCAGCATCTGGAACCGCTGGATTCTTATAAAGGATACGGAACGGATAGAAAAGGTTTTTGTTCAGCGTCTCTATGCGGCCTCGGAACTTCGCAGTCTTCTTCTCGGCGCCGGTTTTGAACCGGTTGAGATCTACGGACGCTGGGATGAGTCGCCCTACGATACCCAGGCGCAGTCTCTCATCGCAGTGGCGCGGAAAAAGAAAGTCTGATATACTCAAGCTTATTCCAAACAAGAGCAATCAGAGAGGCTGCACATGGCAAAGTATATCCTTGCCCTGGATCAGGGCACCACGAGTTCCCGCGCCATACTTTTTGACGGACGGCAGAACATCAGGGCCGCGGAGCAGAAGGAGTTCCCGCAGATCTACCCCCAGGAAGGCTGGGTGGAGCATGATCCCATGGAGATTTATTCCTCCCAGTATGCGGTGATGATGGAACTTATCACCAAACAGGGGATAAGCGCAAAAGATATTGCCGCCATCGGCATTACCAATCAGCGGGAAACAACGATACTATGGGATCGTAAAACCGGGAGGCCCATCTACAATGCCATTGTCTGGCAGTGCCGCCGTACCGCCTCCATCGTGGATGACCTGGTGAAGCAGGGTCTGGGAGACTACATCAAAAAAACAACAGGACTCGTACCGGACGCATATTTTGCCGGTACAAAGATCAAATGGATACTCGACCGGGTAGAAGGCGCCAGGGAGAAGGCGAGGCAGGGGGACATACTCTTCGGTACGGTGGATTCCTGGCTCATCTGGAAACTTTCCGGCGGCAAGGTTCATGTTACCGATTATACCAATGCCAGCCGCACCATGATCTTCGATATTCATAAACTCACCTGGGACGAAAAGCTCCTTGCGGCCCTGGACATCCCGCGGGCCATGCTGCCTGAGCTGAAGAGTTCAAGCGAAATTTACGGCACGGTGAACATTCAGGGGGTGGAAATTCCCATCGCCTCCGCCGCGGGGGATCAGCAGGCGGCCCTCTTTGGGCAATGCTGCTTTGGCAAGGGGGATACCAAGAATACCTACGGTACGGGCTGCTTCCTCCTTATGAATACGGGAACCGAAGCGGTGAAGAGCAGGAACGGGCTTATCACCACCATTGCCGCAGGTCCTGTGGGGGAAAAAGGAAAAGTCAGCTATGCGCTGGAAGGTTCTGTCTTTGTGGCAGGCGCGGTGATCCAGTGGCTTCGGGACGAGATGCGGCTGATAACCGACAGCGCGGACACGGAGTATTACGCAGGAAAGGTGAAGGATACCGGGGGAGTGTATCTGGTTCCCGCTTTTACGGGCCTCGGGGCCCCCTATTGGGACATGTACGCCAGGGGCTGTATCATCGGACTTACCAGGGGCACCAAGCGGGATCACATTATCCGTGCCGCGGAGGAGAGCATCGCATACCAGAGCCTCGATCTTATCCGGGCCATGGAGAAGGATACGGGAACCAAAATCGGCAAACTCCGGGTGGACGGCGGGGCAAGCCGGGATATGTTTCTCATGCAGTTCCAGGCGGACATCATGGACGGTGAGATCCTCCGCCCGAAGATCCGGGAAACCACCGCCCTGGGAGCCGCATACCTGGCCGGTCTTGCCGTGGGCTACTGGAAGAGCCTTGACGAGATCAGGTCAAAATGGAAGATTGACCGCACATTCGTGTCCCATCTTGAGGATGATCGGCGTAAGGCGCTGATCGCAGGCTGGCACAAGGCGGTAGAACGCAGCCGTTCCTGGACAGAGTAAAGAACCCCGCGTGGCATATCCGGGAAGACGGCTTTCCCGGGGGCGCTCACTTGATCAGTATGAATTCCACACGGCGGTTCTTCCACCAGTTGTCGCGGTCTTCAAAGCGTACAACGGGACGGGCGCCTCCCACTCCTACAGAGGACAGGCGGCTTCGGGAAACCCCGTTGCGTATCAGTATATCCATCACCGTCCTGGCCCGGTCTTCGCTGAGGGGCTTCAGCCCTATGACGCCTCTGCCGCCCTGTTCCTCGTTGCTGCGCGCCGAGGTTCCCGGCGCGGTGGTGGGATTGGCGTGGCCTTCAACCTGAACCCGGTAATCCCGGAACTTGTTGAGAATCTCCGCAACCCGTTTCATGATACGGTTATTGTTGTCCACCGTGGCCTGGGGAAGTCCCTCGAAGTCCGCCGCATTGGCCCTGAACACGATTGAGGGAACCTGAATTTTCAGATTGTCCCCATCCCGGATCACCAGAACATCCACCCCGATTCTGCCCGATATGCTGCTTGCGTTCCCCAGCGTGTCTTCCGCGCTGAATGTGTAGGGATAGTCGGTGGCGGCCTGTACCAGTTCGCCCCTGTTGGAGCGGCCGTTCCAGATTGAACGGGGAGTCGGGCTTCCCCTGCCTTCAAGCTTATAGAAGAGAAGGTTTGGTCCCTCAGGCTCCCGTATCTCAAGGCTCCAGTGCTCAATAGGAGAAGCGTCATTTGCGGAGAGGAACATGCTTAGTTCATCTTCCACGCCGTCGTTATCCGGGCTGAAGTATTCGGGGCTGTAGCTGAAACCCAGTTCCGGGCCGGACACGTCGATAAGAACCGGCGGCGCTTCAGCCTCCGCGATATCGCCTTTGGCGTAACGTACCGTAAGATGAGGCGTGTATCGTCCTTCCCGGAGCATTCCGCTGTCCGAAAGGCCGTTCCAGCCGAGGGAGGCGGGCACGGCCGCGTTTCCCGAATACGTCTTGAAGAGGGAAGCGTCTTCGCCTCTCAGTTCCAGGTTCCAGGATTCGATGCCTTCCTGCAGGGAGACAATGGGGCTGAAGCGTATCAGGTCTGCGGCCTGGCCGGGTTTGGGCGCCGCGGCGGAAACCGAGGCGGTAAGGAAGACCCTGGGTATCCTGGCGTCAAGAACGATGGGCGGCAGGCTCAGCGAGGCGCTGTTGCCCCCTTCGTCCGTACTTTTCAGGGTAAAGCGATAGGTGCCGTCGGGAACGGTATTTCCCGCCTGATCGGTGCCGTCCCAGGGAAGATCGGGAGCGGAACCGTCCCATGACCAGTTGCGGATCAGAGTGCCCGAAGAATCGGTCAACTCGGCCTCCCAGTGATCGTAAGCCTCCGTCCTTACCCTTATGGGGAGGAAGTCCCTGTTTCCGTCGCCGTTGGGAGAGAAGAGGGTAAAGGCCGATGAAAGCTCCGCCCTGGGCGCCTCTGTGTCCACCGTAAAGGGGGCCGATACGGCGCTGGGCTGGTTGCCCTGGACATAGCGGAGTTCTATCTTTGCCATATATGTTCCGTCGCCCACAAGGTTCCCCCCGCTGTCCCTTCCGTTCCATGTCTGTGGGCCGGGAGCGCCGCCGCGGCCTTCAAAAGTCCTGATCGCCCTGCTTGATTCATCGTAAATATCGATCTTCCAGGAACTTATTCCTTCGCTAACCTGGATGACGGGAATGATGTTTATCGTATCCTTGAGCCCGTCTCCGTTTGGACTAAAGGACCGGGTATTGGTACTGAGCATCACCGGAGTATCGGCCGTGCTGAGGCTGAACCGCACCTGGTTGGACCGGCCCGTATTCCCCGCGGCGTCCGTGGAAACCAGTTCATAGACGTATTCCCCGTCCGCAGCCGGCGCGCCCGAATCGCCGCGGCCGTCCCAACCGGCTCTTGCGGGGGGGCTGCCCTGGAAACGGTATGTTTTGACGGGCCGTTCATTGGGGCCCGCTCCCTGGCGGCGGATTTCCGCTGTCCAGATTCCTTCGGCAGAGCCCTGCTGGGTAAAGATCATTTCATCCTGGTTCCCGTCGTTATCCGGGGAGAAGGCCGGGTATTCGTTCCGCACGAATGCCGTGGGAGATGTAATATCCAGTGTGAACGAAGGCGAAGCGGCTGTGGAGACATACCCGTTCCGGTAGTTTACCGAAAGAGTCCCCTGGTAAACCCCCTCGGGCAGCACGGCGCCTGAATCATTTTTGCCGTCGTATTCGATTCTTGAGGGAACGTCTCCTCCACTAAGCGTCCGCAGCGCATTTCCCCGAACATCGTTGATCCGCAATGTCCAGCCGGTAATTCCTTCCCGTACCGGTATTGAGGGGCTGAAGCTGACGGTATCCTTGATGCCGTCGCCGTTGGGACTGAAGGCGCCGTCGCTGATATAGAGATTCACCACCGGCTGAATGGTATTTACGATGATGTTTTCCATGGCGCTTTCGGTATGGTTCTGGGCCCTGTCTGTGGAGGAGATTCTGAAACTATAAACTCCGTCGGGAACGATGTTTCCCGAATCGTCCATGCCGTTCCAGACGATGGCCTCCGGTTCCCTGTCAACAACATTAAAACTGCGGATCTTGACTCCGGATGCGTCATAGATTCCCGCGTCCCAGAGGTCTTCAGGGGAGCCTGAAACGTCAAAACTTAAGGCGTCCTTGTTTCCGTCTCCGTCGGGGCTGAAGATCCGTTCCTGTTCACCGGGAACAACAATCTCCACCGCCGGAGGAGTGTTGTCTATAACTACGGTATAGCTTTGAGTCGCTGCGCTATTCCCGTTATCGTCCGCCGAGCCGATCACAAAGGTGTAGGTTCCGTCCGGGGCTGTTTCCCCGTTTTCCATGATTCCGTCCCAGCGGAAAACAGGAGGAACTATGACCCCGGATTTTACATCGGTGATCATTCTAAGGATATTCTTTACCCTGTCTTCGGTTTCGGGCCGCCGTTCCGCATTCCGGAAACTCCGTACCGTGTCTCCTGCTTCGTTCTTTACCTCCATTGTCCAGCTTGAAACATAGCGGCTGTCGGTAATCGTAACGGGAAATTCCAGATCGTCCCCCTTGCCGTCGTTGTTGGGGGACATGTAGATGACTTCAGGGTAATCCACCGTAATTGCGGGAGGAGTCCTGTCCATAATTCCCGCATACCAGGTAAGTCCCCCGCCGAAGGCCCAGATGTCGTTGTAAAGGGGTTTGGCCCCGCCTGAGATGAAGAGATCCCCGTCGGAGGGAAGCCGCCCTCCCGCCAGGCCCTTGCCGCCTGATTTCAGTTTGATGTCCACGGAGAGGCCTATTGAGGGAGAGGCCACAAAAGGCTCCCCCCGGGAAAGTTCCCGCACATTGAGACCCGAAGCGCCTGGCCAGGAGATCCCCAGGTTCACAATTTCGGCAAAGGTCATGTTGAGGCCGGCCTTGAAAATGAGGCTTGTTTCATCCCAGTAGAAGAGGCTGGGGACACCGGCATCCGCCGCAAAACCCAGCCTGAAGGGGATCGGTTTCCCCTCTTTCCCTTCAATCTGTACAATGTCAAATGAAATGCCGCCAAGGGGGGTAAAAGGAGAGGGGTAGAAGCTCTTTCCCAGCCCCCGGAATGCCAGAGCCCAGGTAAAATTGGGGAATGGCCCCAGTTTTCCTATGTTGTAGCGGAAACCGAGATCCCCGTTGAGCGACCAGTCGGTTCCAAAGCCGAAGTTGAGCCCCATTCCCAGGCTCATGCCCCTGAGCAATTCCTTGGAAACATTGAGATTCCCGCCAAAGACATTCCCGATGGGCAGGGATTCTTCAAAAGGGCTGTTGATGAAGCGCAGACTCCCGCCGAAAACCGCATATTTGGTCGGAATAAGGGCGCCCAGTTCAATATCATTGCCGTAGCCTCCCTCATCCCCCAGGCCGCCTATGCCCATATAGCCCAGATCGAAGACCATCCGCTGCGCGTCTCCTCCCTGGGCAGGGTTCAGGGCGCTGGCCGGAGCGCCGCCCTGTGTGGTGCTGAAGCCTCCAAAGCCGGCTGTCGCCGGTGAATAGAGATCCGGTACGGCATCGGCCCCATGGGGGCCGGCTCCGAGTTCTGCGGCGGCAAGGCAGAGAAAAACGGCGAAAAATTTTATATTATGGTTCATTTATTCCTTCCTGAACTAACCGGGCTTTGGAACAAGCCTAATTATAGTATAGTACCGTACCCTCCAACAACAACGAAAGGGCCGCCTTGAGACAGGCATTTATGCACTTATATACGTTTTTTTGAATTAATTTTCAAAATCCTTAAATTCATAAGTCTAACATGCATTTCAGAATACAATCCTTGACCTTCAAAGCCTCAATCATTATTGTCATTCAAAAGAAGTTCATTCAAAAGAAAATAAGTTACGGAGGTACAATTATGAAGAAAGTTTTGACTCTTGCCGCCTTGTCCCTGCTTGCGCTGGGTTTTGTGTTCGCAGGCGGCAGGAAAGATTCGGGAACGGCGGCTCCGGCGGCCGGCAGGGGAAAACAGGTTACGGTGAGGCTTCTCACCGATGCAACGGGAATCGACGACAAGTCCTTTAATGCCGCTGCCTGGCGTGGAATTCTCGAATTCTACGGTGATACCTGGACAAATACCAGACAGCGGGGCGAGGCCTACGATGTGGTTACCGCCCAGACTCAGGATATGTATATTCCCAATCTGAGGCAGGCCACCGATGAAGGCTACGATCTTATCGTCTGTACCGGTTTTACCTTTGCCGACGCCCTGACCGAGGTCGCCGCCCAAAACCCGAACCAGAAATATATGATCGTGGACGTGGACTGGGTAGGGCTTCCCAACGTGCTCCAGGCTCTCTATGCCGAGCATGAAGGTTCCTTCCTCGTAGGCGCCGCCGCTGCCCTAAAGGCCAAAGCCGACGGGATCAGCAATCCCCGTTTCGGGTTCATCGGAGGCATTCCGGGGGCGACTATTACCAAGTTTGAGGTCGGTTACATCCAGGGCATCCTTGCGGTGACGCCCGAGGCCCGGATTGTTGACTACTATGTAAACAGTTGGGGTGAACCCGGCCTTGCCAAGACCCAGGCCAAGACCTGGTACGACAGCGGCGTCTATGCAATCTATTCGGCGGCAGGGGGAAGCGGCAACGGTACCATAGCCCAGGCCAAGGAATACCGGGCGGCCGGCCGGAATGTCTGGGCCATCGGGGTGGATTCGGATCAGCATGAAGACGGCCTGCTTCCCAATTCAAATGAATCCGCCGTCCTCACTTCAATGCTGAAAATGGTCGAAACCAGCCTTGTGTACGGCCTCAATGCGGTGAAGAACGAAAGCTTCCGGGGCGAAGTGATCACCTTTGACATGAAGGCTAACGGGGTCGGCTACTCTTCCGCCAACAGCGCCATCACTGCCGATATAAAGAGCCAACTGGAAACATACAAATCCCAGATCATCAACGGCAGTCTCAGGGTAGCGGCTACCTATGCGGAAGCCAAAAAGCTTCCCGGTTTCCCGCAGGATCTCAAGGCCCTGGATGATTAATTCGCAGGCGGATCCATACCCTCCGCCCCGCTGCGGGAAGAGCCATTAAATGCCTCCTGCCATTGAAATGCTCGGTATCACGAAGGTCTTCCCCGGCGTTGTTGCCAATGACGGGGTGGATCTACGGGTGGAGCAGGGGGAGATACACGCTCTTCTGGGCGAAAACGGGGCGGGGAAGTCCACCCTTATGTCTATCCTCTTCGGTCTCTACGAAGCCGACGGGGGAATCATCAGGATACGGGGGGAGGATGCCCGTATCCGTAACCCCAACGATGCCGCAGCCCTGCATATAGGGATGGTGCATCAGCACTTCCGCCTGATCCACAATTTTACCGTTACGGAGAACATCGTTCTGGGCAGGGAACCCCGTATGCCCTGGGGAAATCTGGATCTCCGTTCCGCGGAAAAGCGGGTAGGGGAACTTTCCGAAGCCTACGGCCTTTCCGTTGATCCGAAGGCCAGAATCGAAAACATCACGGTCGGAATGCAGCAACGGGTAGAGATACTGAAGATCCTCTACCGGGACGCGGACATTCTGATCTTCGATGAGCCGACAGCGGTACTTACGCCCCAGGAAATTGATGAACTCCTGCTGATCTTCCGCCGCCTCAAGGGTGAGGGTAAAACCATCATCTTTATTACCCATAAGCTTAAGGAGATAAAGGCGGCGGCGGACCGCTGCACGGTACTCCGCCGGGGAAAGACTGTTGCTGCGGTGGATGTGGCCGGAGCCGGGGAAGAGGAACTTGCCCAAATGATGGTGGGCCGTCCGGTGAGTTTCCATATTGACAAGAAACCTGCCGGGCCCGGGGACCTGGTGCTGAGGATCGAAAACCTTACGGTGGAAAGTTCCGGGGGACACACCGCGGTCCGCTCCCTGAATCTTGAAGTCCGCGCGGGGGAGATTCTCGGTATCGCCGGAGTTGACGGTAACGGTCAGGGGGAACTGGTAGCGGCTTTGGCAGGATTGCTGCCTGTGAAGGAGGGCCGCATATTCCTCTGTAACAGGGATATTACCCGTGAAAGCGTCCGCGGCAGGAACGAGGCAGGCTTCGGCCTTGTACCGGAAGACAGGCACCGTTTCGGCCTTGTGCTGGATTTCAGAATCGACGAGAATTTTATCCTTAAAAATTTCAGGAACTATCCGTATTCTTCTTCAA
>JAITES010000027.1 GCA_031281925.1 Treponema sp.
GCAACAATTACTATTCAGGAGATAATATGACCTACGATCAGGTAGTGGAAATTCTTGATTTCGGCCCTTCGGTTACGAAATTGATTATGGGTATTGGGAAAAAACGGACGGCGCTTCCCATTGATATCAGCGCCTTTAGCGTGCAGGTAAGCCGCTATGACAGCCGGATTGCTGTCCAGGCTGCGGACAAGACAGGGAAAAAGCCCGTCGTGAAAAAGGGTAAGAGCGCGGCCGGTCTTGTTGGTCAGGGGGAAAGAAAGGTATCCGATGCCTATGTGTCCGACGGAAAGGGCAACAGGGCGGATGCGGGGCAGTTTCTAACCCTGGAACTGGTCTCTTCGCCGGAAGATTCGCTTTGTTCACCCATAAATTACGATGAAAACCGGATTATCTGGATCGAATGTAAGTATACGATAATCACGAAGAAGTCTATTCCGGGCATTCCCTCATTCAGGGCGGATGTTCTTAAAAAAACATACCGGCCGCAGATAGAGATTTTTAATCTTTCGGGGAAATTCTCCTGCAAAGACAGGGAATACGGCAAGATGAACTTCCGCTATGCGGACTTCAGACCGGCCGGAGCCCATAAGGATTCCAATCTCCCCCTGATCATCTGGCTGCACGGCTGGGCCGAGGGGGGAAAAGATCCTTCGCTACCCCTTGCGGGCAACAAGGCCTGTGTATTTGCCTTTCCCGAAGTCCAGAAGATCTTCGGCGGCGCCTATGTGCTTGTTCCCCAGAGCCCGACTTTCTGGATGGATGCGGGAAGGCGGAGTAAGAAAGCGGCCGGGGATCCTCAATACGGACTTGACAAAAACACAAGCAAGTATACCAGGGCTCTCAAGGCCCTCATCGACGAATATGTTGAAAAGAATCCCGGCATAGACCGGAAGAGAATCTACATAGGCGGTCTTTCCAACGGCGGCTTTATGACGCAGGTTCTGATCCTTGAATACCCGGACTTCTTTGCCGCAGCCATTCCGGTCTGCTCCCCTGCTCTGGACAGCCGCATAAGCGACGACCTGCTCAAACCGGTATTGAAGCTTCCCACATGGTATGTCAATGCGGCCACGGACCCCGTGGTTCCGGCGGTTAAACATTCCCTGGCTACATACGACCGGATGATCAAATCGGGCGCCCCGAATGTCTACTACAGCTACCTCCGTGACGTAAGAGATCTTTCCGGCACATGGAAAAACCGGGACGGCAGCAATTACGAATACGGCGGCCACTCTGCCTGGATCTATGTGTACAACAACTGGATACACGAGGAGATAGGCGGCAAAGATACCCGGATTCTTGAATGGCTTTCGGCCCAGAAGAAGAAATAAACGCCCGGAACATTCCGCCTGGCCGCGGCGAAGCGGAGCTGAATGTTCCCCTCCGGAAGTCCTTATGAGTTTTCTCTACGAAACCCATCTGCACACATCAATTTCCAGCGCCTGCGGGGTTTCCCTGGGATCGGATTATATCAAACACTACAGGGATGAAGGCTTTCGGGGCATCATCGTTACGGATCACTTCTTCCGGGGAAACACGGCGGTGAACCGGAATCTGCCCTGGAAGGAGTGGGTAAAGCGTTTCTGTCAGGGCTACGAAGAGGCCTGGAACGAAGGTCAGCGGCAGGGGCTGGATGTGTTCTTCGGCTGGGAAGAAACCTACGACAACTGTGACGACTACCTTGTTTACGGCATCGGAAAAGACTGGCTGTTGGATCATCCCGAGGCCGGAAGCTGGACACGGGCCGGGCAGTACCGGGCGGTACGGGAAGCGGGCGGCTGCGTGGTTCAGGCCCACCCGTTTAGACAGCATCACTACATCCGCAGGGTTATCCTCTCCGCAGGCTGTGTAGACGCGGTGGAGGCCGTCAACGGCGGGAATGCCGAGTATTCCTACGATGCCCTGGCCCTGCGCTATGCCGAAAAGCTCAGACTCCCCGTTACCGCAGGCTCGGATATTCACGAAGAGGATCAATTTGAAACCGGAAACATATTCGGCGTAAAGCTTGCCGAAAAAATGAACGGTATCGGCGATTATGTAGCGGCGATCAGGAACAAGTCTTTGGAAGGCCTCCATGCAGACATGAACCGCTGCCGGTGGCGTGGAGACGAGACAGTAAAACTGCCGCTGGAAATACGGGACAGTAAGGACCGTATCATAGGCCGGGATTTTTTTGCTTTTTTGGAAAGAAAATAAGGAAGATAAAATGGACGAAATTGCCCAGGTACCGGGCCGTATCCGTGAACTGCGGGAGATTCTTGAGATCAGCGCCATGGATATGGCAAAGGATGTAGGCATTCCCCGGGAAACCTATGCAGCCTACGAGAGCGGGGAGCTGGATATACCGATCAGCGCGCTCTACAAGATAGCGGGCAGGCTGGGTACGGACATAACCGTGCTGCTCACCGGGGAAGAGGCGCGGATGGACACCGCCAGTGTCTGCAGGGCAGGGAAGGGAGTGCGCGTAGAACGCTACCCCGGCTATGAATTTTCCAGCCTGGCCTACAACTTCAAGGGCCGGACCATGGAGCCCCTGCAGGTGTATCTTGACCCGGAGAAGGAGCCGGCTTCCCCCGTGAGGCACTCCGGGCAGGAATTCAACTATGTAGTCCGGGGCAAGGTTCGGGTTACGGTAAACGGACGGAGTCACGACCTTGAAGAGGGGGACTCGATCTACTTTGACGCACGGCTGCCCCACGGACAAAGCGCCATTGACGGGCCGGCTGAATTTATCACCATCATACAGGAATGAACAGCATGAATGAAACAGACAAAATTCTCTCCCGTTACTGTCCCCGGATCGATTTTGAAAGCTATGAAGATTTTTACGAAAACTATACCTGTACTGTTCCTGAAAATTTTAACTTTGCCTTCGATGTGGTAGATGAATGGGCCGCTCTTGAAAAAGATAAACTGGCTCTCCTGTGGACAAATGATGAAGGCGACATGAAACGCTACAGCTTTGCCGACATGAAAAGACTTTCCGGCAAGGCTGCCAATGCGCTTCTTTCGATGGGCATTGGGAAAGGGGACGTTGTGATGCTGATACTGAAACAGCGCCCCGAAGTATGGATACTGATGTGCGCCCTGATGAAGATAGGCGCCGTCTGCATCCCCGGCACCTACCAGCTTACCATGAAGGACATTGTCTACCGTTGCAATGTGGCGGATGTAAAACTCCTTGTCAGTGTGGACGATCCCGAACTGACGGAAAACATTAAAAATGCACTGAAGGAATGTAATACCCTCAGCGCAGCCGCCCTTGTGGGCGGTTACGGAAACGGGATCCTGAAAGACGGCATCATTCCCGCGCCCTTCATCGATATGAAGGCCGAAATCGAAAAGGCCGGCGAGGTATTCCCGCGTCCCTCCGGGGAAAAAGGCACCAAAACCGCAGACCCGATGCTGATCTACTTTTCTTCCGGCACCACCGGCATGCCAAAGATGGTGCTCCACAATCATTCCCTGCCCCTGGGGCACATCGTTACCGCAAAGTACTGGCACTGTGTCCGGGAGAATAAAGTCCACATGACCCAGACCGATTCAGGCTGGGCAAAATTTGCCTGGGGGAAGATCTACGGGCAGTGGATCTGCGGGGCCGCCATCGGCGCCTACGATACTGAAAAATTTACGCCAAAGGGCATGCTGGATGCCATTCAGCGCCTCCGGCCCGCCACCTTCTGCGCCCCCGCTACGATCTTCCGTTTTCTCATAAAGGAAGACCTTTCCGGCTGGGACTTCAGCTTCATTGAGCATACCTCGGTGGCGGGGGAGCCGCTCAGCCCGGAAGTCTACCACCGCTTCAAGGAATTGACCGGCCTTGAGATTCGGGAAGGTTTCGGGCAGTCGGAAACTTCGGTGCTGGCTGCCGCCTTCAAGTGGCTTGCAGTAAAGCCGGGCTCCATGGGGAAGCCGGCCCCCCTCTACGGCCTCCAGCTTCTCGACGAAGAGGGCAGGGCTTGCGATGATGGTATTGTCGGCAACATCAGCATGACCGCGGCGGGAAAAAACATGTACGACGATCCGGTTGCCGGGATGAAGCCGGGACTCGGCCCTGTGCCCGGACTCTTCCGGGCTTACTGGAAGGATCGGGAGATAACCTCAGCGGCCTGGCACGACGGTATCTACAGCACCGGGGACATGGCCTGGCATGATGATGAGGGCTACTACTGGTTTGTAGGCCGGAACGACGACGTGATCAAATGTTCCGGTTACCGGATCGGCCCCTTCGAGGTGGAAAGCGCCCTGATGGAGCATCCTTCGGTGCTGGAATGTGCCGTAACGGCCGCTCCCGATCCCATGCGGGGCCAGGTGGTCAAGGCCACCATCGTCCTTGCGCGGGGTTTTGCGGCGTCGGAAGAGCTTAAGCGGGAGCTTCAGAACCACGTAAAACGGGTTACGGCGCCTTACAAGTACCCCCGTATCGTGGAGTTTGTAAACGAGCTGCCCAAGACTATCAGCGGCAAGATTCAGCGGAACGTGATCCGGAGCAAAGACCGGAAAGAATGAACCTCCTGCGAATAAAAGCCGGTTCCGCACAGTAGTAATTTTTGAATTTCCTCTGTCTTAATATTTATACAGAGCGAAAACAGAAAGTACTTGCACCGGAAAGGTTTTTTTGATAATGTTTTATATCATAAGGGGTTATGTGGAACTTCGTTCCGCTTCGATTGACGTAAACGGCGCTCCCGCCGCTCAACTTAGAGGTTATGATGAGTTTTCCGGCTCTCGAAAAAGTGGATTCCGCTTGGCATGGTTTTTGCTTGTATTTTCGTATGAGTGATACGAGAATCCAGTTGCCGCATTTTGCGGAGCTGGCCCTGAATTCCTTCCCGTGGGAAAAGTTCAGGGAATTGAGAACGGAAATTGTCAGAAAATCCATCCATTTCCTTATCGCCTTAAGCCCGCTCATGGCTTCATATAACCGGTTTCTCACCATGCTTTTCCTCATAGCCGGTACTCTCTTCTATGTGTATCTGGAAAGCCTCCGTATTGCGGGGATTAGGGTTCCCTTTGTTTCGGCCCTTACCAGCGCGGCTTCACGTTTTCGGGATCAGGGACGTTTTGTGCTGGGGCCCGTAACCCTGGGGCTGGGAGCATTGCTGGCCATCCTCCTCTATCCTCCCCCTGCCGCTTCCATTGCGATCTATGCCCTGGCTTTTGGTGATGGGCTTGCAAGCCTTGCCGGCAGACTGTTTGGTCAGATCCGTCCCCGTTTCCTCTTTGGAAAGAGCCTTGAAGGCTCAAGCGCCTGTTTTATTGCCGTATTTATAGCCGCTTTCCGGGTTTCAGGGGATCTCAGGGTTTCCTGCATCGCCGCTTTGACCGCTGCCGCGGTAGAGGCTCTGCCTCTGGAAGACATTGACAATCTGGCTATTCCCGTTACCGTGGGTCTTGTAGTGCAGTTGATCCTATAGACAGACTCGAATTAATAGCAGACTCGAATTAATAGGCCGGGAGCGAGATAAGTTTTTCAAATTCATGTTCTACATTCATAAAGGTGTCAATAAGTTCAGGTTCAAACTGGGTGCCCTTGCCTCCCTCAATGATCTCCACCGCTTTGGCATGGGTGAAGGGTTCCTTATAGGACCTCGGGGAGATAAGCGCGTCATATACATCGGCAATGGCCATCATTCTACCCTGGAGGGGAATGTTTCTTCCGCCAAGACCGTAGGGGTAACCGGTGCCGTCCCATTTTTCATGGTGAGTTCCGGCAAAGATTCTGGCGTATGCAAGGAAACTTGAACCCGGCGTATCCCTCATCATTTTTTCAATAATATTTACGCCAAAGATCGTATGCTTCTTCATCTCTTCAAATTCTTCCGCAGTAAGTCTTGCGGGTTTCAGGAGAATACTGTCCCGGATATGTATCTTTCCTACATCATGAAGCTGGGAACTCTGGAGCGCCAGTTCCCTGTCCCAGAGCGAGATCTCTTCCCGGTAGAGGCCTGTTTTAAGCATATCATCCATTAATAATGAAAGGTAATTGCGGGTATGTTCCACATGCTCTCCGGTTGCCTCGTCCCGGAATTCCACGCAAGCCGCAACATTTTTCAAAACAGAGTTCTGCAGATCCAGTACCGTTCTGGTTTTTTCCCGTACCATTTCCTGCAGACGATCGTTGTATTCCTGCAATTCCTCTTTCCTCTTTTCCAGAAGCAGATGAAGTTCAATGCGTTTAAGCAGCAGGGGAGGGGAGAATGGTTTTCTGATATAATCAACGGCTCCCAGGGAGAGTCCTTCCAGTTCGCTTCCCGGATCGTCTTTCACGGTGAGAAAGATTACCGGAATCTCACGGAAGGTGGTACCGGCTTTGAGTATTCTGAGTACTTCAAGTCCGTTCATTCCGGGCATTTCTATGTCCAGAAGGATCAGATCGGCTTTCTCCCTCTCAAGAGACGCAAAAAGATTTCTTCCCGAATCAAGAGCGGCGACGCTATAGACCGGTTCGAGAATACTTTTACCTACTTCGAGATTGGTAAGATCATCATCCACCAAAGCTATCTTTTTTTTGCCTGTTTTCATACTGTTGTCTTTTTATAAATATAGTAAAATTGTTTCAAAACGTCAAATTTTGGAACAATATCCGGTAGCATTTATATTTTTACGATTTTTAATTTTTTCCTGTTAATTTCAACAGCGGTTCAAAATATTATTATATAATTTGCCGCCTCCAAATCTAAACTTAAATGGAGTTATGAAACTAAAGTCCATGCTTAAGGCAAATTACCGCGTACTCATTTTTGTTGTCCTTGCCTTTGTCGTTATGGTTTCGGTAAGCATTATTTTTACCAGCCACATTGTCAGCAAACGTATTTCCGCCAATGCCCTCGGACTTCTTGATACGGCAGAAACAATGATTATGTTAAAACTGCATGACGCCGAAATAACAATTCATAATACTTCAATCTCCGTTGTTAACCGGATAGAAGCCGGACAGGACGTTACGGAAATTCAGAATTTCTTCAGGGACATTACCGCTAAAATGGATTCGATTCAGGTTTTTCCCGGCTTCCTGGCAATTTACGGTTATATCATGAACAACTTTATTGACGGTACAGATTATGAACTTCCCGAAAACATTGATCCTGAAACCAGACAATGGTATACGGAAGCCCGCAGGGCTCATGGTGAAATTATTCTGACCTTTCCCTATTACAATGCGGCTACCGGTAAAATTATTGTAACGGCAGCCGGAGAGATTCGGGGGGCATCAGGAGAAGATTACGGCGTTATTGCCCTGGATATCGATCTTGAGGGCATTGCCAACTATGTAACGGATCTGCATTTTGTGGAAGGCGGTTACGGGATTCTCTTCGATCAGAATTTTTTCCTTATAGGCCACCCGAAAAAAGGCTATGCCGGAAAACAGCTCATGGAAATTTCCCCTTACCGTAATCTGGATTTTCCGGAAGGGGAAAACACAGTAATACTGATGGACAGGAAACTTTCTCATGACGGATCTGTGGTCTCCTATTACCGCCGTCTAAAAAACGGATGGATTCTGGGCATCCTGACTCCCCGCCGGGCATATTTTCTTGACGTGTACAGCATGGCCATTGTTCTTTCGCTTATCGGATTTATCTGCATGACAGTGCTGTCTTCCATCCTCCTGAAGCTCAGCGAGGCGAAGGTTCATTCGGAACTGGAAAACCGGGAAAAGACTTCCTTTTTGGCAGAGGTCAGCCACGAGATACGGACACCCATGAATGCCATCATGGGAATGGTGGAACTCATTTCCCGCCAGCCTGTTTCCAGGGAAGTAGCGGAGTATGTCACCATTATCCGTCAGTCGGGAAATACACTCCTTGCCCTGATTAACGATATTCTGGAATTTTCAAAACTTGAAAGCGGAAGGCTGCATTTTGAATCCAGGGAATATTCTCCGGTTTCCCTCATAAACGATATAAGCAGCATTATCAAGATAAAAATAGCGAATAAACCCATCAGCTTTCATCTCAATCTGGATCCGGATATTCCCGCCATCCTTGTCGGAGACGATGTAAGGATACGGCAGATACTTATCAATCTACTCAGCAATGCCGTCAAATATACCAAGAAGGGACACATAATCCTGAACGTTAGAAAGTCTTTCCCGGAAACTTCCGCCGGGCAGGCGAAGGCAGGAGAAGATGCGCCGGAAATTCCACCGCATGATTTTTCTCAGGAAAACGAAAACCTCCGCCTCATCATAGAGGTGGAGGATACGGGGATCGGTATCAGGGAGGAGGACCTGGGGAAACTCTTTACCAGTTTTACCCGCCTGGACAGGGATGTCAACCGCGGCATTGAAGGTACGGGACTGGGACTCGCCATTGTCAGGGCTTTCTGTACCAGAATGGGAGGCACCGTTAATGTCCGCAGTGAATACGGCGAAGGTTCCGTATTTACCGCAGAGGTTATGCAGGGATACAAAAACAAAAAACCGATAGGGCTAGTTTCCGTCAGTGACAGTACCCCTGCAGAGGAAGAGAAAACTTACAAATACGATCCGCGCTTTGTGGCTCCGGAAGCAGCAATACTCATTGTGGATGATATGGAAACCAACCTTCTTGTCGCAAAGGGACTGATGGCTCCATATCAGATGCAGATAGACACCTGTCTTTCAGGCCTCGATGCGATAGAAATGGTGCGGCACAAGAGCTACGATCTTGTGTTCATGGATCACATGATGCCCGGTATGGACGGCATCGCCGCCGCCGCAGTCATCCATGACATTAATCCCGCAGTCCCGGTGGTCATGCTTACCGCCAATGCTTCGGTGGAACAGAGGGAACTGTTTCTCGCCAACAAAATTGACGATTTTTTGGCAAAACCCATTGAAGTAAATAAACTCGACGAAATTCTTGAAAAATGGATTCCCGGGGAAAAACAGCGCAAGGAAGAGCAGGAATCTTCGCCGCAGAATAAAAACGCTGAATTTTCCTCTCCTGACGTACTCCCAAAAATAGAAGGGCTTGACAGAAATCTGGCCCTGTTCTATGCCGGCGGTTCCCCCGAGGCGGGGAGGAAGATCCTTACCGTTTTTTGCAAGGATATGGAGGAACGCCTCAAAGCCCTCAGGGAGGCCATAAATTCAGGTGATCTTAAAAGTATTGTCATGCAGATTCATGCGATTAGAAGCGCGTCCCGGAACGTCGGCGCCGTAGAGATAAGCGATACCGCGGCAGGCATGGAAGAAGAGTCAAGATCAGGGAAATTGGAAAATCCGGAAGAGAAAAGCATCCGGTTTATGGAGGATCTGGAAAAGCTGGTCAAAAAAATCCGGGAAGCCCTGGATTTGTAAACGGATGAGCTTCTTCCAAAATTTAAATTTTTTTTGGAACAGCCCCGGATTTTAATGGAAATCGCCCCAGCGTTTTCCGGTTTCCACGCTGACCCGCAGCGGAATGCTTAAGCTTACCGCCTTCTCCATTTCCTCTTTTACCAGCGCCGCCGCATCAGCGGCTTCCGCTTTGGGGCACTCCAGAATGAGTTCGTCGTGAACCTGCAGGAGAAGCCGGGCAGGACTCTTTTCTTTAACAAGACGCCTGTCCACGTTGATCATGGCCTGCTTCACAATGTCTGCGGCGCTGCCCTGTATCGGTGTGTTTACCGCAATCCGGTCGGCCGCGGCCTTTTCCGTCTTGTTCCGCGAATTGATGGCGGGAATATAACGCCTCCTTCCGAAGATCGTGGAGGCGTAGCCTGTTTCCTCGGTTTTACGGATAAGTTCCCCAATAAATTTCCTCACCCCCGCATAGGTGGCAAAATATACATCGATAAAGGTCTTGGCTTCTGTGCGGCTGATACCCAGTTCATTTGCAAGACGGAAGGCGCTCATGCCGTACATCACCCCAAAGTTGATCGTTTTGGCAATGCGCCGCTCCGCACTCTGTACCTTGTCTTCCGGAATACCGAAGATCAGGGCCGCGGTCCGGGTATGCACATCCTTCCCTTCGCCGAAGGCAGCGTTAAGGTTTGGATCCCGGGAAAGGTGGGCCAGAATCACCAGCTCTATCTGACTGTAATCCGCCGAGATGAGCAGCTGCCCCGCAGAAGCGACAAAGGCTTCCCTGATATGCCGCCCTTCTTCGTCCCTGATGGGAATGTTCTGCAGATTCGGTTCCCTGCTGGAAAGCCGGCCTGTGGCGGTCCCTGTCTGCACAAAATTTGTGTGGATTCGGCCTTCCCCGTCGGCCTGCCCGGGAAGGGTGTCCACATAGGTTGATTTAAGCTTCGCCATGGTACGGTGCCGGAGGATCATCGCCGGCAGGGGATCTTCCAGGGCCAGCTCTTCAAGAACACTTTCATCGGTAGAATAGCCGGTCTTGGTCTTCTTGCCCGGCTTGAGTTTCCGCTCTTCAAACAGTACGGTCTGAAGCTGCTTGGGAGAACCCAGGTTGAACTCATGCCCCACAAGCGTCCAGCACTGATCCTGAATTTTATTGAGTTCCGTAGAGAGTTCCTGTCCGTACTCCCTGAGTACCTTCCCTTCAATCCTGATTCCCAATCCCTCCATCTCCGCCAGTATGGGAAGCAGGGGCATCTCCAGAGTCGTAAAAAGATCCATGGCTCCGGCGGCAAGAAGTTTCTGTTCCAGAAGGACCTTCATCCTTAGGCAAAGATCGGCGTCTTCCCCCGAGTAGCGCACGGCGGTTTCAAGGCTTACGCAGTTGAAGGTACTCCCCTTGGGAACAATATCGTTGTACGCTATGGTTTCGGCATCCAGAGCATAGGCTGCCAGTGAATCCAGCGAATAGTTGTTCCGCTCAGGGTCGGCAAGCCATGCCGCCACCATAGTATCCCATATCCGGCATTTCCAGCGTTCAATGCCCCAGCCGCGGCTCACCTTGTAGTCGTACTTGGCATTGTGGGCAATGATCGTCATATCCGCATCGGCAAAGAGGGGCAGGAGGAGAGCCCTTACCTTTTCGCTTTCCAAAAAGACTGAATCCCCTCCGTGTACAGCCAGCGGGACATAGAATGCCTCTTTCGGTTTTATTGCCAGGGAAATACCGACAGGATGAGCGTTCCACGCGTCAAGGGAATCTGTCTCAAAGTCCAGAGCCATAAATTTCTGCTTCTGTGCCGCGGCAAGAAGTTTTTCAAGTTCCTTCAAATCGATAATAGCCCTGTAGATACCCTCTCCCCTCAGCGCTGAATCAACCGGCACCCTTGCCGGCCCCGCAGAAACCCCGTCTCCACCCCCGTCCGCGCTTCCTGCCCCCTTTCCCCCGTCCAGAGCCTTTGCTACCGAGAACACCCCCTCCCGGCGCAGAATTTTTGCGGCGCTTTCCCGGTCAAGCGTTTCCACGGAAAGTTCATCAATACTTTTCAGCGTGAAGGGCACCCGGTACTCCAACTGGATAAGTTTTTTTGAAAAATAGGCGCTTTCCTTACCTTCGGCAAGCTTCTTCCCCACCGCGCCTTCGATACCCGCAATGTTTCTGTAAATTTCATCCAGGGAACCGTAACGGGTCATGAGTTTTACCGCGGTCTTTTCTCCCACCCCCCTTACGCCGGGCACATTGTCGGAACTGTCCCCGGTAAGGGAGAGAAGATCCAGCACCCGGTCAGGGCCAACACCCCATTCGGCCTTTACCTCGGAAACCCCCACGAGTTCATAGTTAACCCCGCTGCCTTTTCCGCTTCCGGTATTCCCCCCCTGTTTAAGAGGCCTCAGTTCATACACATTCTCTCCCACAAGCTGCAGCAGATCCTTGTCGGAAGAGAGAATATAGCACTGCCGCCCCTCCTCTTCGCATCTGCGGACCAGGGTAGCGATAATGTCATCCGCCTCGTAGCCTTCCGCCCGGAGCACCTTTACCCCCAGGGCATTCAGGGCCTCTTCCACCAGAGGAACCTGCTCATGGAGATCCACGGGAGCCTTCTGCCTTGTGGCCTTGTATTCACTGTACATCTTGTGCCGGAAAGTCGGTGTTCGGGAATCCAGAACCGCCGCCAGAACAAGAGGTTTTTCCGCAGCGCCTCCGACCGCCGGAGCCCCCTCGTCCAGAAGACTCACCAGAGTTCGCATAAAACCGAAAAGGGCGCTTATATTTTTCCCCTCGGAATTCCGTAAGGGGTGGGTGAGAAACGCAAAATACGAACGGTAGATAAGCCCATAGGCGTCAATAAGATAGAGAGGGGGAAGCTTTTTCATTCAATCAATATAACCTATCGGGGCATAAAATGGTAGGCGTGCAGGGATTGCTCAAACCGGTAATTGATGATATAGTAAAAAA
>JAITES010000006.1 GCA_031281925.1 Treponema sp.
AAATCATGCCAAGTCCGGCAGTTTCAGAGGCGCTTTTCAAGAAATCGGCCTTTTTTTGCTGTGCCCTCATTATGCCCTTATTTAGTGTCTGTCCATAAAGCCGGTTGCTTTATGGACAGACCTTACATTTGCATACGCAAATGCGGTTTTTAAGGTAGTCTGTCTATAATGTGTCTACATTATAGACAGACTCTATTTATAGTGGATACCGGCAATAAACGTCAAGCGGAAATCCTAAAACCACAGGAATTTAGAATTCCCGGCTGGTGACCGGTCTACTATCCACTCCCGGCAAAAACGGCTATAATAAAAACAAAATATGGAATTTAACGAACTAAATCTGCATCAGGATCTTAAGCGGGGCATTGAAGAGGCCGGATACATCAACTGCATGCCCGTCCAGGAACAGGTTATAAAACACGCTTTTACAGGTCAGGATCTCTATGTCCAGTCCCAGACCGGAACGGGCAAAACTGCCGCCTTTCTGGTCGTCATCTTTCAGCGGCTCCTTACGGAAGAATCCCTCAAGGGAAAGAAGGCCATCATCATGGTGCCCACCAGGGAACTGGCGGTTCAGGTTGAAGAAGAGGCAAAGATGCTGGGGAAGTATCTCCCCTTCAAAATAGGCAGCTTTTACGGCGGCGTGGGTTATGTCCAGCAGCAGCAGCTTCTCCGGGAAAATGTTCAGATCCTTGTCGGCACTCCCGGCCGGGTTCTGGATTTGAACAAATCGGGACACATGAACCTGATGGATCTTGCCTTTCTCATCCTTGATGAAGCGGACCGGATGTTCGACATGGGTTTCTATCCGGATCTCCGCAAGCTTATCAAGGTGGTGCCTCCGGCAGACAGGCGGCAGACCATGCTTTTCAGCGCCACTCTCAATGCCTGGGTAAAGAATCTGGCCTGGGAGTACACCAAAGACCCTTTTGAAATCGAGATTGAGCCGGAAACGGTTACGGTTGACGAGGTGGAACAGGTTCTCTACCATGTTCCCTCGGGTGAAAAAATGCGTATCCTTCTCGGTATCCTGCAGCAGGAAAAGCCGGAAAGCGCCATCATCTTCTGTAATACCAAACGTTACACGGAAATTGTGGCAAAACGGCTCCGTATGAACGGGATAGATGCGGAATTCATCATCGGCGACCTTCCCCAGAAGCAGCGGCTGAGGATCATTGACGATGTCAAGGCAGGGAAGACCCGTTTCCTGGTGGCTACCGATGTGGCGGCGCGGGGGCTGGATATCGAGGGGCTTGCCCTGGTCGTCAACTACGATCTTCCGGTGGAAGCCGAAAACTATGTACACCGTATCGGCCGTACCGCCAGGGCAGGGAAAACCGGCAAGGCAATAACCCTGGCCAGCGAACAGGATGTCTACGAACTCCCCGCTATAGAAAAATACATCGGCAAGAAGATCCCGGCCCGGATTTCGGGGAAAGATCTGCAGGGTGAAGACAAGAGCGAGGGACAGCGGGTATGGACTGAATTTGCCGGTTTTGGCCGGGATGACAGAGGCAGGGGCCGCGGAAGACGGGACAGAGAGCCTGTCCGCCGGGAAAGACACGGCGAAAGAGAGCGGCCGCCGAAGGCACGGGGCGAAAACCGCAAGCCGCGGCGGGAAGAAAAACGCCCTGCCGGGCAGGGGAGCGAAGACCTCGCGAAAATGAGCTTTGAAGAACGCATGGCCCGTTACAAGCAAAAATACGCCGGAAAGGCAGACGGGCAGGGCCAAGGCCAAGCGGCTTCAACGCAGGGTTCCCCGGCGGATGAGAAGCGCGGGGAGAAAAAACGCGGACGGAAGACGCCGCAAAGCCGCGGCGAAGCGGTTCCTTCCCGGCGGAACAGACCGCAGGGCCGCAGCGAAACGGAAACGAAGGCTCCCGAAAAAAGAAGAGCGGGCGGCAAAGCCGAAGACAGGACTGACAGTAAAACTGCTGTCAGGGAAGAAGTCAAGACTTCTTCTCCCGGCAAAAAAGAAAAGAAGGGCCTCTTTGGGGCGCTGCTGGGACTCTTAAAAAAGAAATAATTTTACGACAGGGTTATGTATTCATGATTACAGTAAGCGATTTAAGCCTCTCTTACGGAGAGCGTGTTCTGTTCAAAGATGTCAATTTGAAATTCACCCCCGGAAACTGTTACGGCATCATCGGCGCCAACGGAGCGGGAAAATCCACCTTTCTCAAGATCCTCTCCGGTGAAACCGAATATGACAGGGGAGAAATTTCCATCAGTACCAATGAGCGCATTGCGGTGCTCAAGCAGGATCACTTTGCCTTTGAGGAGTACCCGGTTCTGGAAACCGTGATAATGGGTTATCCCAAACTGTACGGCATACAGAAGGAACGGGACTCCGTCTACGCCAAAGAGGACTTCACCGAAGAAGACGGCATGAAGGCAAGCGAACTTGAGGCCGACTTTGCAGAACTGGGCGGCTGGGAAGCCGAAGCACAGGCAAGCAGACTCCTCTCCGGGCTGGGCCTTGATGAGGAAGATCACGGCAAAATGATGGGCGAACTGGACGAATCAAAGAAGGTGAGGGTGCTTCTCGCTCAGGCCCTCTTCGGCAATCCTGACATCCTCCTGCTGGACGAGCCCACCAACGGTCTTGATCTTGAATCCATTTCATGGCTGGAAGAATTTCTCATTGATTTTCCCAACACTGTTATTGTTGTTTCACACGACAGGCACTTTCTCAATTCGGTATGTACCGTGATCTGCGACATTGACTTTGGCAGAATTACTGCGTATTCGGGAAACTACGACTTCTGGTACCAGATGAGCCAGATGCTCCAGAGGCAGGCCAAGGAACAGCTTAAAAAACGGGAAGAAAAGGCACGGGAATTAAGGGAATTTATCCAGCGTTTTGCAAGCAATGCCAGCAAGAGCCGTCAGGCCACCAGCCGGAAAAAAGTCCTTGAAAAACTGGATCTGGAAAATCTTACGGTTACCAGCCGTAAATTTCCTTATGCGGGCTTCAAGCCGGAAAGGGAAATCGGCAACAATGTACTGCGTGTGGAGAAACTCTGCGCATCTTCCGGTGAAGCAGAAGTACTGCGGGATTTTTCGTTCCTTGTAAACAAGGGAGAAAAAATCGCCTTTGTGGGGGCGGAACACGCCGCCAAGACTGCCCTTTTCGATATAATTGCGGGGGTAAAAAAACAGGAAGCCGGGAATTTTTACTGGGGCCAGACCACCAGCGTTTCCTACTTCCCCAAGGATAATTCTTCTTTCTTCGGTTCGGATCTCTCAATCACCGAATGGCTCCGCCAGTATTCCCCGGATCAGGACGAAACCTATGTGCGCAGCTTTCTGGGGCGCATGCTTTTTTCCGGCGACGAGGCCCTGAAACCGGTAAATGTCCTTTCCGGGGGCGAAAAAGTCCGCTGCATGCTCTCAAAACTCATGCTTTCCGGAGCAAATATCCTCATCCTGGATGAACCTACAAACCATCTGGATCTGGAGGCGATCACGGCGCTCAATGAAGGGCTTATCGCTTTTCCGGGGGTGCTTCTCTTCAATTCACACGATCATGAATTTATCACCTCTATTGCAAACCGCATCATCGAAATTCTCCCGCCGGGCGGCCCGGATTCCTGCATTGACCGCATGATGCCCTTTGACGACTATCTGGCGGATGAACAGGTCAAGGCCATCCGTAGCGAAGCCTATCATCGTGCACAAAGCGCCGAAGGCGGCGGCGGTTCGTCAACTTCCTCGCGTTCATGGCCCGAAGGAACACATGCGGAACGGCTGAAAATTTAATATTCCTCCCATTAACTATAAGAATGTTCTAGATGCCATGATGGTAAAATTTTAGTATGAAGTCATGGAAACGGAACCAAAGAACAGCGATACTGTCATTAATGATCCTGGCAATACAAAATATGCGGATGGAGATATTCTGCGTACCCTGAAAAAAGCCCATGAAAGCAGAGATATTAAAACCATCGATAGTATTCTTAAAAAACTCGAAGAATTATGTATTGATTTTTAGAATTAAAATAGCCTGCAATTTACAGAAAGCGAGGCCCTTCACCGCTGTATTATTGAATATTGAAATAATACCGCTCCAGATATGCTATCCGCCGTTTTGCATCGTTATAACGCCGGCTCTGCGGATACTCATTGACAAGCTTTCTGTAACATTCAACGGAACGCTTAATGTTCCTGGCGGGACTGTTGGCTTCATAAAATTGGCCGTAAAGCCACCAGGTTTCATCAGTCCCCGGAGGATAGCGTCTGTAAAATTCATCCAGCACGGCGATTGCCGAAGCGGTTTTCCCCGCTTCAAACTCCTCCCGGGCACGGGAGATTAATTCTTCAGGCCCTGCATTGAGGGGAATACCCGCCCCTTCACTCTCTCCGATCCCGGCCTCCGCAGCGGAAAGCTCAGGCTGCCGTCCTGATGGAACAGGGGCCGCGGGAACAGTTTCATCGACAGGCGGCGCTTCTTCAGGCGGAGATACGGTTTTAACACCGGTAGAAGTACTGCCAATTTCGGGCCAGCGGGGATTGGCGACTACCCTGCCCCGGTCAAGCGTCTCGGGGCGGCCTCCGCCCCGGGGCGGCTCGCCGACGATCACCTGCACATGATCATTTACGATATAGTCCCGGATAAAATCCTGGCGGTAAAATTTCAGCCCGTAGGTACCCGGTTTTTCGGCCCGGAAAATAAAACTCTGCCCCTCAGGATCAAGCCGTCGTGAATCGTAGCTTATACCGGATCTGCCCGCCAGTTCCCCCAGGTAAACCCAGCC
>JAITES010000056.1 GCA_031281925.1 Treponema sp.
ATCGGGGCGTCACTTCTTTTTGGGCGAGGCGACCATGGCGGCTTTGGCGTCTACAGCGTTGAGAATGGCGCTGAGCCGGTCTTTTTCAATAAGATCTATGAGCCGGGCTTCGGTATAGCGTTTGGCCTCTTCGGTAAAGTTCCCGATGGTAATACAGATCCCCTTGCCGGCCTTTACGTCCTTGAGATGGGAGTGGAAATCCCTGACCACCAGTTCTCCAATTCCGCCGGGAGTCCTGATAAAACGGAACATGATCACATCGGACCACTTGGGGGTATCAACTTCGGCCAGAATATCGGCCCATTCACTCTTCTGAATGGAAATATTGGTGATCTTCACCTTGGCTCTCGGGAAGTAGGTCATCACTATCTTCCGGCAGAGGGCCACGAAGTCGGCCTGGGGAGCCATCGTATATATCTGAAGGTTTTGGTTGGCGTTGAGTTCCCGGTACTTGCCGATGAGCGAGGATACATCCTTGTAGTCGGGATTGTCGTTCTGGATCAGATTGAGGAGAAGGAGGGCCTTACCGATGTTATTCTCCTTGAGGTAGGCGGTGGCAAGACGATAGCGGAGATCCACGAGGATTTCGGGCTTTATGCTCTGATGTTTAAGGCCTATCTCAAAGTCCTGAATGGCCCCCTCATACTGATGATTACCGGTGCGGATCGTGCCGGAAAGGAGGCAGGCCTCCGGGCCCATGACAGGATCCGCCCGCAGGTGATCGAAGATCTTCAGGGCCTGTTCTGTCTGGTTGGCCTCATAGTAACACTCGGCCAGGGTGTAGAGGGATTCCTTGTCATCGGGGGCAAGTTCTATGGCCTTGCGGATAAAAGTCATGGCCTCTTTGGGTTTTTTTACCCGGAAATAGGCGTGTCCCAGATAGCGGAGGGCCGGGGCGCTGTCGGGATCAAGATTTTTGGCGGAAGAGAGGAGCTGAATGGCCTTTTCGTAGTTCTTCTTCTGGAATTCAAGCAGGCCCAGGTTGTAATTTACTTCAAAATTGTCCTGCTTCAGGCCTCTTGCGGTATTAAAGCCTTTATATGCGGCATCGGTAAGGTTAAGCTTCATGGCGGAAAGAGCATAGCGGAGGCTTGCCTCAAATTCGTTTACGCCGGGGGTACCCGGGGAAAGTTCCATGAGGGTGTCGTAGGTTTTCATGGCCTCGGCCCAGCTTTCCTCCTGGAAATACACATCCCCAATATCGCTCAGGGCTACGGGGTCTCTCGGGTTCTGGGCAAGACGCTTTGTTGCGGCTTTTACGACGGCATCCTTTCCCTTGATCCGTTTACCGCCGCCTCCGCCGCCTCTTTCCCGGCCCATGAACAGCATAAAGATCGCCACAACGACGACGAGAGCAAGAAAGGCCATGATAACGGGAATCATACCTAGCATAAAGATATTATCGGACATTTATCATGGATATTCAATCGAACTTCGTTCCAAAGCCCGGTAAGTTTCGAAGCAGGCTCAATTATTTCGGATGTAAGCCGATACTATTACGGAATGCTGCCCTCAGGCATAACAACATTGACAGGTTACATTTTCTTGTTTAAATTTATTGAGTACGAGGAGTTGAATCAATGGCATCAACTATTGGCATAAAAATCGCCAACGGGGAATTTTATTCCATCATTGAGGAGAATTCTTCCGTCAAAAAGAGACTTGTTCTGACTACAGTTCACGACAAGCAGCAAAGTGTTCAAATTGATCTCTATAAAAGCTTTACCAGAACCATGGCCGACGCCCTCTATATCGGCAGCGTCGTGGTGGAGAATATCAGGCCCCGCCCCAAGGGGGAGCCTTCCATCGAACTGGTTATCGCTTCCACGGCAGGGGGAGAAATTACCGCGGATGCCATCGATCTTGACACCAGTTCCGGTACGGGCCACCAGATTCTCAATGTTTCGCTTAAATCCCTGACCGAAGAGCATACGGAAGAAGAGTTTCCCGATTTTGAACTGGAACAGCAGGAAGGGCCTCCCACCAGCCTCTATGGGAAAAATTTAAAAATCAAAAAGGAAACGGAGAGGGAACAGAAGAAGAATTTCCCGATCCTTGTGGTGGTACTGGCAGGACTCCTTATCGTCCTGGTATGCCTTTTGATTTGGTTCTTCCTCATCAGAACCAGGCCTTCCGGATCGGATACGGCTCCCCCCGCAAAGCTCATGGCCCCGGAGGAACAGCCCGTCCAGCCGCCTCCCGAACCGAAAGTTCAGCCTCCCTCAAGTCAAACCGCGGAAAGGCCGCCCGAAAAAGAAGTTCCCAAAGAGCCGCCTCCCGCTCCTGCGCTTGTCCAGGCTCCCAAAGAGCCGCCGAAAGCCGTCGAAAGCCGGGATCGCAGCCGCCCCGCCCCGCCGGTGGCCTCGTACAAGGTGCCTTCTACAATTCCCAAGGAGGGAGTTCCCTACAGGATACGCTGGGGGGACACGCTCTGGGATATTGCCGCGGCCTTTTACCGGAATCCTTGGCTCTATCCCCGGATCGCACGATTTAACAATATCAGGAACCCGGATTTGATCATCTCGGGAACCACCATTCGTATCCCGCCGAAAAACTAATCCTCACGTTCCGACTGTATATGATACTCCGGTGTCACAAACGCTGTATTTTTATCCTGTACCTGTGTTTTGTGTTTTTCTCCTGCGCTGCCGGGGAGGCGGTAAACCCGGCGGCTTTCTACCGGGGTCTGATCCTTGAACAGGATGACGGCAAGAAGGAAGAGGCATGGAAAAATTTTACCGAAGGGCTGGGGAGCGGCAATTCCCTTATACGGGAAGCGGCCGCGGAAAGGCTCATGCTGCCTGTGCTGCGGGGGGAATACAGGGCGGAGGAAATAGCGGCCGCGCCGGACAGGGCGCTTCCCGGCCTAAAGTCCGAAAAACCCGTCCCCGGAAATGCCGGGGGAACTGCGGAAAAAACCCTCCGCGCCGCGGCGCTTTACTCCCTGGGCCGTTTTGAAGAAGCCGGGCTCCTGCTCGATTCCGTCAATGCCGGTGAGGAAACGGTCTGGAACCGCGCCCTGCGCCTGGCCCTGAGATGGGCGGAGGAAAAGAAAGAACCTGTCGGGGAAGAAACACGGGAAGCCGCCCGCGGCTTCTTTTTCCGGGAGGCGGCGGGAGGGGAAGCATTCCTGTGGGCCTTTGAAACCGCGCCGCCTTCCCTGTTTACCGTCCCCGATTTTGCCGCTATTGGCGGACGGATTGCGGTAAGCAAATCAAACTTCAACGCGGGACTCACTGCCTTCCGGGCCCTTATTGAAAGGCCGGCCGCGGACACTGCGGAGATTCTATTCCTGCAATACCCGGAACTGCTCAACGATCTGGGGCGCTGTTTCCAGTTTGCCGGAAGCGGGGAAGAGGGGATTGAACTTTTTCTGAACTGGAATGCGGGCCTCGATGATGATGCGGCTCAAGACATTCTCCGCTACAGGCTCCTCTACTTTGCGGGCCGTATCGCAAGGCAGCGGCGGCTCTTCGACAGGGCTTACGCATATTTTGAAGAGGCTTTTTATTTTGCCCCGGAAGGGGAACAGCGGGATGCCTGCATCTGGTACATCCTCGACATAGCGCTCTCCGGGAGTACCGGTGCGGGAGCCGCCGCGGTGGAGAGATGGATAGGCCGCTGGAATGATAAAAACTACTTTGCCGATATACTGGATCGTCTGGCCCAAAAACTGGCCGCGGAGAAGAGATGGAATGACGTGTCGCGTATTTTGAAAGTCCTGGAAAACCGGGGCCCTGCCCTCTCCACGGCTCAGTACGGCGCCATAATGGGCTGGGCGCGGGCCGGAAGTCCTGCGGGAAAAGAGGAAGCGGAAGCATACTTCCGTATATCCCATGAAGCGGCGGGCCGTTCCTTTGATCCTGTCTCGTTTTATTACCGTTCCGCAGCCGCGGCCTTTTTGGGCCTCCCCTTTCTGCCCCCCGAATTAAAAGAACAGCCTGAACACGGCGGCGCTGCCCCGGTCCCTTCGGAAAAAATGGAATTCCTCCTGGGCTTTTTTAAGTACAATGCCTCAGGCCTCGCCTTTCCGGAAATCCGGCGGCTGGAAACGGAACTCTCCGTCGGGGAACTGAGGACTCTTGCGGAAGAACTGAACAGGGCGGAACGTTACCATGAAGCCATCAGGCTGACCAGCGCGTATATGGCCCGGCCGGAATATGTTTTGGATATCGCCGATCTTTTTCTTTCATACCCCAGGGCCTTTAGGGAAACGGTAGAATCACGGGCCGCGGAAGAAACATTGGAAGCGGCCCTGCTTTTTGGTCTTATACGCGTGGAAAGCGCCTTCCAGAGCGACATCGTTTCCCGGGCCGGGGCCGTGGGACTCATGCAGCTCATGGCGGACACCGCATCGGAGATGGCAGGCCGCATAGCCCGGCGCGGGGGCCCTCATTACTCCGTTGAGGAGAATCTCCGGGATCCCCCGGTAAATATCCACCTGGGAGCGGAGTACCTCTCCTATCTTTTTAACCGCATGGAACGGGAGATCCCCGCCCTCCTGGCCTACAACGGCGGCATGGGACGGGTACGCCGCTGGCTCAGGGACTCTGAACCGGGAGACGAACTGTTCGACGAACTGTTTTTGGAGACCGTAGAATACAACGAAACGAGAAACTACGGCCGCCGGGTGCTGGGAGCCAGGGAAGTGTATAGGTTCCTGTACTACCGGGAACCGCATTAACTTGAGCCCTCCGGATGCCGATAATTCAACAAAGCAGCCTGGGGAGGATCATGCATCCGTGAGATATGACAGATTCCGTATCATTACCATAGCGGCGGCCGCCGCGCTGGGTTTTCTTTCATTTTTTCTGGGCATCTCCATTGCAGGCGCCCTCCTGAAATACGAGGGGAATCTGTATGGAGCCGGATACTTTTTCTCCCGGTCTTACGGCCTTTTGGCCCTGATAATCCCCGCTTATCTTTTCTCCGCGGCCTTTATACTGGCAGATCCAGCCTACCATCCCGCGCGGATCTTTCTTTTAAGTTCCTGCATCGTACCGTTTTTTACCCTGGCCTCAGGCTTTAGGCTGCTTAGGGATTTCAATGTATTTTCCATCCGTTACCCGCTGCTGGCCCTGATGGGGAGAACAGGTTTTACGTTCATCATACTTTTCTTTCTGACCTTTGAATTTCTGATTATCTTTGCGCTTAAATCCCTGCTCTTTCCGGTCCGGCAGGAAAAACCTGAAAAAAAAGGCGAGGCCGTCAAACCGGAAGGGGTTCTCTCTCTCCCTTCCCCCGGAGAGGCCGTGATCCTCCGTGAAATTTATGCCGAAGCCGCGGCGGCAAATCCCTATGAAGAAAAAGTTCTCCCGGAAAGAGTTGAGCCTGAAAAAACCGCGGTACATGAAGATGACGGCGAAAAAGATGAAGAAAAAGATGATGAAGAAGATGAAACGGAAACCGTGGAAGAAGTTGAGGAACTTGCCCCTGTTTTTGAATCCGTTCCTCCGGTCAAATCAAAACCCGTTCCAAAATCCCCTGTCACAAAAGCGTCTTACTTTGTTCCGGCGGACATACTCAACCAGTACCCCGACGGGCAGTACTGGATCATCGACGACGCTACCCGCCGTTCAGCTATTACACTCAGGGAAACGCTGGAAGAATTCAAGATACAGGCCGAGGTTACCGGCATCAGGAAGGGCCCTGTCATCACCATGTTTGAAATTCTGCCGGCTCCGGGCGTAAAGCTTTCCCGTATCGTCAACCTTCAGGACAACATCGCCCTGCGCCTTGCCGCGTCCAGCGTGCGTATCGTTGCCCCCATTCCGGGAAAACATGCGGTGGGCATTGAGGTGCCCAACGCAAAACGGAACATAGTATCCTTCCGGGAGATCATCGAAGGGGAACTTGGCCGGGAAGGAAAGAAGGGTGAAATACCCGTTGTACTGGGGAAGGACATTACAGGCGAAGCGCAGACCATCGATCTTACCCAGATGCCCCATCTCCTTATCGCGGGGGCCACAGGTTCGGGGAAATCGGTATGCGTCAACGCAATGATACTGTCGATACTCTACCAGCGCCAGCCTGCGGAATGCCGGCTGATACTCATCGATCCAAAAATTGTTGAACTCAAGCTTTACAACGATATTCCCCATCTTTTGACTCCGGTGATCACCGAACCCAAACGGGCTTTCCAGGCATTGCAGTATTGCATCTGCGAAATGGAACGGCGCTACGCATGCCTTGACTCCATGGGAGTGCGGGACATCAAGAGTTACAACAGAAGAATCAGGGAACGGAATATTGCCGCGGAACATATACCCTACATCGTGATTGTCGTTGATGAATTTGCGGATCTTATGGCAACAACCGGCAAGGAACTTGAAAGTACCCTGGCTAGGCTTGCGGCTATGAGCCGTGCGGTGGGCATACACCTGGTACTGGCAACCCAGAGACCCTCAATCGACGTGATCACCGGCCTCATCAAGGCCAATATTCCCAGCCGAATCGCCTTTATGGTTGCCTCAAAAATGGACAGCCGCATAATCATTGATATGGTAGGCGCGGAAAAACTGCTGGGCAAGGGAGACATGCTCTATGCCGGGGCGGTTGATCCCTTCCCCATCCGCATGCAGGGAGCCTTTGTCTCCGAGGAAGAAGTAGAAGCGGTAGTGGAGCATGTCAAAACCCTGGGACAACCGGACTACATCGACGATGAAATATTCTACGACGAGGAAGAGGATGAAGGCGCCAGCCTCTTTACCGAAGGGGAAGATCCCCTCTACGACAAGGCCCTTGAAATCGTCTTGCAGCAGGGCAAGGCCAGCGCCAGCTACATACAGCGCCGTCTCAAGATCGGATACAACCGTGCGGCGCGTCTTGTGGAAGAGATGGAAGTCCACGGAGTAGTGGGCCCTGCCCAGGGTTCCAAACCGCGTGAACTCCTGCGGGGAGTGTAGACTTATCCTGCAGCCGTGTCCGCCGCCGCGGCCGGGAAGGGATCGGTAAAGGTTCTGCCTGCCAGTTCCATGTCCAGATGATAGATAAGGCCGGTGTTATCCCCCATGATGGCGATCTTGGCGATGATGTCTTCGGCGTTCTTTTCTTCCTCAATCTGCTCGTTCACATACCAGAGTATAAAGTTATAGGTAGCGTGATCATTTTCCTGCATGGAAAGGGAAGCGATCTTGTTGATCCGCTCGGTAACATGTATCTCGTGTGCCAGCACCTTTTCAAACACTTCCCTGATACTCTTGTATGATGAGGGCGGCGCCTTGACATCGCCAAAGGAAGGAGTCCCGCCCCGTTCCAGAATATGTTCATACATGTGAACACCGTGGGCCATTTCCTCCTTCGCCTGAATGGACAGCCAGTTGGCTATACCCTTGAACCCCGCACGATCCGCATAGGCGGACATCGCCTGATAGAGGTATGCGGAATAATACTCCGCGTTAACCTGTTCACTCAACGCTTTGCTTAAGGCTTCGCTTAACATGTAATCCCCCTGCTTCAAACTCTATTCCCGATTCTAATCTTTTTTCGGACGAAAGTCAAATCTTTGAAATACGAAACATTCCACATCAAAGTTGTACGGAAACTTCAGTATGTATTATAATTATTGCAGATGAATGAAACGCACACAGTGGTTATCTTTGGCGCATCCGGGGATCTGACCGGACGCAAGCTTATCCCTGCCCTCTATAATCTCCATCTCAAAAAGAGGCTTCCCGAACCCGTTAATATTGTGGGATTCTCCCGGACGGTCATGGATGACCAGGCATGGCGGGATAAATTGAAAGAATCCGCCAAAAAGTTTGCCGCAGCGGTTTTTTCGGAGGAATCCTGGGCATCCTTTGGCTCCTCCCTGCACTACCACGCGGGCGACATTGGAGATCCCGCTTCCTTCGTGTCGCTTGCCGCCTGTCTGGATACGCTTGAGGCCGGGGGAAAAGAAAGTTCCCACAGGCTTTTTTACCTTGCCACGGCCCCCGAATTTTACGGCCCCGCTGCGGAACAGTTGGGGGCAGCCGGCCTTTCTCATGAGGAAGCGGGGAAGACCCGGCGGGTGGTGATAGAAAAACCATTCGGTACGGATCTTGATTCCGCGCAAAGGCTCAACGGGATCATGCACCGGCATTTTGAAGAATCCCAGATGTACCGGATCGATCACTACCTGGGCAAGGAAACGGTCAACAATATACTGGTGCTCCGCTTTGCCAACGCAATCTTTGAACCGATCTGGAACAGAAACTATATCGGCTATATTGAGATTACCGCCAATGAGGATGTGCTTGTGGGGAGAAGGGCGCCATACTACGAAAACGCAGGAGTTCTGCGGGACATGTTTCAGAATCATCTCCTGCAGATACTCACCTTTGTTGCCATGGAACCGCCTGCCCGTTTCGATGCCAAGGCAATCAGGGATGAAAAGGTAAAGGTACTGCAATCCATCCGGGCCATGACGGAAGAAGAGGTAACGGAGAATTCGGTACGGGGTCAGTACAGGGGCTACCGGGATGAGGTAGAGGCCGCACTGGGCGGCATCGCACAGACAAGTTCCCCACAGCCCAAACCCGAAGAGACGCACGCGGGGCCGGACAGGGAAAGCCGGACAGCCACCTATGCCGCAATGCGGCTCTTTATTGACAACTGGCGCTGGAAGGATGTACCGGTATATCTGCGCAGCGGCAAGGGCATGCCCTGCAGAAGCACGCAGATCGTTATCAATTTCCGGCAGCCGCCGCACAGCATGTTCCGCACATCAATTGACGAAGAGCTGGGAGGCGACAGACTCCTCCTGCAGATTCAGCCGGCCGAGGGGATTCAGATCCACTTCATGACCAAGATCCCCGACAGCGATATGAAGATTAGAATGTCGGAATTGAACTTCAACTTCAAATCCAGCTATTCAGGCCAGATGCCCGACTCCTACGAAAGACTGCTTCTCGACGCCATGAACGGAGACGCTTCCCTCTTTGCGCGGAATGACGAAGTGGAAGCCGCATGGAAAATTATAGATCCGGTACAGAAAATCTGGGATTCGGGTGCCATGCAGAACCGGGAATTCTACGAAATTGGATCCACAGGCCCTTCCCATGCAACACGCTGGATTGAATCCTTAGGCCATTCATGGTACGACATCTGTCCTGTTGTATAAACCGTTTTGAAGCAGAAATGACTCTCCCTGCCGGGCTGGTTATGAAGCCGCCTGCGAAGTCAGTTTTTCGAGTCTCACCTGTTCCAAAAGTTTTTCTACCAGTATACGGTCAGGCGCTTTGGTTCCTTCGGTACTTACGGCCCCGGCGGCCGCGGCCATTGCCAGGGCATAACAGCGTTCCTGCGGGAAATTATGTTCAATGCCCCAGGCAAGGGCGCCTGTCATGGCATCCCCGGCTCCTACCGTTGAGCCGGTCTTTACATTCAGGGCCGCTGCACGGAAGGCGCCCCGGGCATGTACAAAAAGCGCGCCTATCCTGCCGAGGGAGAGGCATACAAGCTCCGGGCCTTTGGCAAGCAGCCTGCGGCAGAGGGAAAGCAATTCGGCTTCCCCCAAAGACTCCCCGTCGTCGATACCGAAATATTGCAACAGTTCGTAACGGTTCGGCTTGATATAGTTTGGACGCTCTTCCATGGCCAGCCTGAAGGCTTCTCCGTCTGTATCAAGGAAAATTTTAGCGTTTCTGCCATGAAGCATACGGCACATATTGCGGTATGTGTCCGGCCCGAGTCCCGCAGGCAGGCTTCCCGATAGTACAAAGATACTGTCTTCCGCGGCATAGGAGAGAAGCTTTTCTTCAAACAGCCTGAATTCCGCGCCGGAAACTTCAGGCCCCGGTTCGTTGAGTTCCGTAAGGCTGCCGTCCCGGTCAATCAGCTTCAGGTTTGTCCGTGTGGGATTCGAGATCCGTACAAAATCATGTTCCAGGCCGCGGCCGGAGATCCGATCCAGCAATTCATCCCCGGGAGCGCCGCCGGCAAACCCGATGGCAATACTCCTGCCTCCCAGAGCCTGTATCACCGAAGACACATTCAGCCCCTTGCCGCCGGCATCAACAATAACATTCTCCAGCCTGTTGAGTGCATTGGGCCGCAGGCGATCAATACGGGCGGTCTTGTCCAGCGCAGGATTCAATGTAACGGTTATAATCATATCATCACTTCAAATAATGCCGGGCTACAGTTCTTCGTAACGCCCGGTTTGGGAAGTATCGTAGCCTCCCAGCAGTTTGAGATCCTGTTTGAATTCTCCGGAATTAATGTAGTGAAGCAGAATCCTTATCGCCTGAGTGTTTTTATGCGCCAGGGGGAAGACCATGTCGTACCATTCCAGCTGCTGCGGGATAAACTCCAGGCCGGGAAAGTTTTCCACCCCCCGCTCGCAGCCGCAGGCTAGATCCGCTCCGCCCTTTGCGACTGTGGCGGCGCATACCAGATGGGAAGAACATTCGCGGGTATAGCCCCGGATAGCCGCCCCGCGTATCCCCAGCAGTGAAAGTTTCTGATCGAGGAGTATGCGTGTACCGCAGCCCCGTTCCCGGTTGATCATGGTTAAGCCTTCCCGGGCCAGATCGCCCCAGTCCCTGATGCCGAGGGGGTTTCCCTTTTGCACATAGAAACCCTGCATGCGCCCCGCAAGCCGGATAACCCCAACCGGCAGACCGGGTAAAAGGCGGCGGATAAAGGGATAGTTATAGCTGCCGGTTTCACGATCCCACAGATGGGAAGCGGACAGATTTATCCGGCCATTGTAGAGGGCGATAAGGGCATTGTAGCTGCCCATGTAGGAACGGAGCACCGTTTCTCCGGCACTGCTGAACTTTGCCAGAAGCAGATCTATGCACGCGTCCTGACCGCAAATGATAAGCCGTGGCGGGGCGCCTCCCTCTTCTTCACCGGAGGCCGGCCCTGTCCGCCCCGCGAGGGGAATGGGGCTTCCCGCCTCCGGAAATGAGTATTCTCCGGCGTCATCCTGAAGCGGCGGAGAACCTGTCCTGTTTGCCTCCAGATACAGGGCAATATCGTTCTGGGAAACCCTCACCTGCTTTCCCACTTTGGAGGACGGAAGTTCCCCCCGTTTGATAAGTTCGTAGACGGTGTGTTTTTTAATCCTGAGCTGCCGGGCCACATCCTCTGCGGTGAGGAGATTTACTTCCATTGACACAGTATAACCGAATTACCGGGAAATTTTAAGGCGTCATTCCGGCAGGCGAACGGGATTCAGCGCCTCTATCCGGGACTGTATGCGTTTTGCCGTTTCTTCTCCGCTTCTGCCGCTTTCAAAGAGGGGCATGAGTTCCTCCCGTATCGCCGCATCCACGGAAGGGGAGAATTCGTTCCCTTCAAAAACATCCGAGGCTTCGTAAATGGACCATGCCTTCTCGTAGAGGGGATCTTCTTCAGGATCATGGAAGCGCAGTCCTGTCCCCGGAACCGCCCCGGACTTTTCTGCAAGAATACTGCTCTTTTCTTTAAGAAAACCGATAAATTCCCCGGCCTCTTCCGGATGTACAGAGTCCGAAGAGATACCCGCATGCCAGACCGAAGGGACAAGGCCGGGCTTCCCGAAATCAGCCTGTCCCGGGATCAGGGTAAGGCCGAGTTTGCCTCCCATCCTCATGCGCAGAAACGTCAGGTTTCTTACGTTTGCCGTGAGCATTGCGGTTTTGCCCGCAATAAAATCCTCAAGCCGTTCCGCCCCGGTCTGCGAAAAAATTCCCGGCAGGAGGAAACCTTCCCTGTTGAGCCGGCTCAAAAAATTGAAGACATCGGCCGTTCTTTTTTCATCAAAGCCGTTTTTTTCCGGGTTGCTGCCCGCGGAACGGATCCAGGAGTAGATATCCCGGCGCAGGGCTTCCGGATCTTCTCTTCCCAGGCTTATGGACAGAGCAGGTACAGACTGATTTTCCTTTAGCGTCCGGGCGGCGGAGAGGAATTCCGTCCGGTTGGCGGGCGGCCTGTCCAGGCCCGCGGACGAGAGTATATCGATATTGTAATAGAGGAGATTCATAAAAGAGATCAGCGGCACAGTCCACTCTGCAGAACCACTGTCGTCATTGGACCCGGTGAGGGCCTGGAGTTTTCCCGCGGAAAGGAGTTCCGGGATCCAGGCGCCGTCCAGCGCCACAATGTCGAACGCGTTGCTGAGGGTATTCCCTTCAGTCTCTGCCTTGTCCCGGAAAAGGAGGTCCCGTTCTTCGGTATATGAGAGGCTCTGCAGGCGTATCTTTATGCCCCGGTGTTCTTTTTCAAATTCCTTTACCAGTTCCGCAAGCGTATTCCTGCCGAGGGCATTGTCCCAGTAGTGTACAAAGACCAGGTTTGCCCGGCCCGTCTCCCCGCCGCCTTCGCGCTGCCTTCGGGGTATGACCCGCCAGAGGATGACAAAAGCCAGAAGCGCCAGCGCGGCATAGAAAACCCACTTTTCATATTTGTGTAATTCCATTCAAGCCTCTTTTGCTGTAATATACCGGCATGTTCCGCTTTCTTAACCGGTTACTGCTTTTTTTACTCCGAAGAAAAACTGCCGCTCCTCCCGGTACATACAGGGAGGAATTCTGGAAGCCTCAATTTACCAAAGCTTCCAAAACCGGTTTTAATCTTACAGAAGAAAACGATGAAGAAAAAGTCTACGATGCCGGGCTTCTGGACGGCGCTCTGGTACTTTCTCTTAAAAAAACCGTTTCCCTTGCCTGGACCGATGCTCCCGCAAAGCGTTACCGGGACATGGTCATAGACAGCCGTTTCACTCTGGAGGCTCCGGGAGGCTATGCGGCCGCGGGGTTTATGTTCCGCATGGTGGATCACGCCACCTATTATCTTGTCCTGGTTTCAAGCAAGGGCTACTTCCGTCTGGACGCGGTTCGCAACGGTATGCCTTTCCCCCTGGCAGGCTGGACAGAACTGCCTTCGGAAGCTGAATCTGCCGGAGAGGCCGCGTTAAACGGCCCTGTAAACCTGGGGATTATCGTTTCGGGTACCCATATCCTTATCACGATCAACGGCCTTTGGGCCGCGGAACTGAACGACGCAAGTATCGATGCGGGGAGTATCGCCTTTGCCCTGGCCTCTTACGAAGCCCCTCCTTCCGCGAAAGAATCTTTCATTGCCCGCGCCCGGCTTGAAGCCCTTACGGTTGATTCCCGCATGTTCCAGGCGGCTGCTGCCCGGGAACGGCTGAGTACAAGCGCAAGCCCCCGGAGCCGTTACTTTCTGGCGGAAACCTTTGCGGCCATGGGCCAGCTTAATGCCGCCCTCATCCAGATACGGCAGGCCTGGGAAGACCGGGACGCCGCGTCTATCGGGGGCAGCGGGAAGCGGACTCAGCGTGAACTGCTTCTGGCGGCCCGGCTTGCGCTTCAGTTGGGAATGACCGGGGATGCGGAAACCTGGATAGACGCGTGCATCGCCCTGGGTACGGAAAGTTCCGAAGGCCGGGCCTCCCTCACCGAGAAGGCTAAACTCCTCTACGAGCGTGAACAGTTTGCCGCTCTGCGGGACTTTGCGGCCGCAGCGCTTGAGTCCAGCCCCGCAGATCCGGTGCTGGGAACTCTGCTGGGTCATGCCTACTGGAATCTGGAAGAGTATGAGGCTGCCGCGGCTGCCTACGATAGAGCCTTTGAGCAGGACAGGGAAAACGGTCTCCTGGTAAAAAATGCCGCCAATGTTTACGAAGTGCTGGGAAAAAGAGAGGAAGCCCTTTCACGCTATATCACTGCCGGAAATTGTTTTCTCAATGATGACAACTACGAGGATCTCAGCGTCCTGGTGCCCAAATTCCTTTCACTTGGCGCTAAAAACTATGAGGCCAGGGCGCTGGTGGGAAAGTGGGCCTTTAGCATCGAAAATGTTACCCTGGCGGAAAGGGAATTTGAAACGGCGGAGGCCCTGCGGAGGGAAGCGGCGGAACCCCTTCCTCCCGACCCTTCCGTGATATTTCTCCGGGCTCTGCTCTTTATCCGGCAGGGGAAACGGAAGACGGCCCTGCCCCTGCTTGAACAGGCCGCCTCTCTTGCCGGTGAACACGGCATCTTCCATTTCAGGCTTGCCGAATGCCGTTTCCTTCTTTCGGGAAATGCCGCCGATCCGGCGCTTAAGGCGGATCTGGATCGAGCCCTGCGGCTTTTGAATGCAGAGGCGGAAGAAAGGAAGCGCATTGGAAAACCGGTAGACGAAACCTGGGCCTGGGCCCACAATCTGGCAGCCCAGGTAAGCCTCCAGAACAACAATCTTGAAGAAGCCGCGGAACATCTGGAAAAAGCGGCGAGTCTTTTGGGTGAAGTTCCCGCCATCAAGGTAAACCGGGCGCTGTACTATTACCTTTCCGGTTTTCCTGACAAGGGCCTCGAGCTTCTCAAAACCGACCGGGTAAGCGATGATCCTGAGGGGATCATGGCAAACTGCGCGGGGAACCTCCTCTACCGTTCAAAGCGTTACGAAGAGGCCGACGACTGTTACCGGAAAGCCAGAACTCTCGATCCGGGAAATATTGATTTTATCTGTAACCGGGCTTCCTGCCTTATTGAGCTGGGCCGTTACGGAGAGGCCGATGCCCTCCTCGCCCTGGCTCATGAAAAAAGCCCCTCTCCGGCGATACTGGAACTTATCGCGTATGTGGCGATCAAGCAGGGGGAGTATCAGCGGGCCGAAACAGCTTCCGCCGAAGCGCTCAGGATGGATGAGTATTACAGTCCCTCCCTCTTTTCGCTGGGCTGGCTCTACTGCAACACCCACCGCTGGGAAGAAGCCGGGGCCATGCTGCAAAGACTCGACGATCTGGAATTAAAGAGAGAAGATTCGGAACGCCGGGAAGAACTGCGCAGGAGACTGGAGGAAGGCACCACCCGGCTCATCGCCTGTGCAGGCAGCTGTGAGCGTTCCTGGAGAGTGCCGCTGGATCCCCCCCTGGCCCCTGCCCTGCGGCTCTATGCCATGCCTCCCGACGAACTTCCCGCGGGAACCTGTACCGGATGCGGAAAAACCTACTGTATCGGATGCGCAAAAAATAACCTGGACGACTCAGGCCGCTTTACCTGTCCTGACTGCGGGAAGACCCTCAAGCTGATCAACGAAGGACTCAAAAAACTGGTAGCCGATTGGGCCGCCCAAAACGCCGGTGAGGATTGAGGATCACTGAACGTAGATCCGGTTTCCGCCTTCGGCCCTGACCTTTGCGGCCCTCTCTCCTACCGCGGCAAGAACCGCGTCGGCCTTTTCATCCCCGGTTTTTAGTTCCTCCAGAACGATACTGAAACTTATCGAATATTCCTTGTCCGAATAATGAAAACGGTAGGCATGGCTTGCCTTGAGCAGCCTTTGGGCCACCCTCATGGCGTTTTCTCCGGTACAATTACGGATCAAAAGTACAAAACCTTCATCGGAAAACCGTGCCGCAATGTCCCGGCGCTGAATATTCGACCGAAACAGTACCGCCATTTGCCGTATAAGCTCATCCACCGCCTGGGATCCCAATTCATCATTTATGCTGTTATATTGATCGATCTGCAGTCCGATCACCGTATTGCCGCCGCCTTCCCGCTTAAGGAGATCGATACTCTCCCGGAGCTTGCGGGCAAAGGTGTCAATATTGTTGAGCCCTGTCTGTGCGTCATGGCTGGCATTGAAATCCATAACCGCGGACATTTTCCTCACTTCGCTGATGTCCCGGAAGATAAGAATAAAACCCGGAGGCTCCCCCTCCGCGGTCTGAATCTTGGTAATCGACCCGTCAATGATAGAAATATCCCCTTCCTGGTTTTTCAGAATCACATCCCGGAAAAAACGCGGCACATCGTCAAACGGGAGAACATTGGGAATAATGCTGCTTAGATCCGCGGAATTGGTGAGAGACAGTACCTTCTGTACCGGCTTCTTCCTGGCCGCTTCTTCATCCCAACCGCACATCCGCCCTGCCGCGGGATTTATGAACATCACCTGCAATTCCGGATCTATCGCCACAATCCCATCGCTGACATTACGCAAAATAGCGGAAAACAACTTTTCTTGATGAAGAGAATTTCTATCCATAGTATTTTAATAATAGAACCGAACTTAACTATCCGTCAAGGCATCCATTTTTTCGAATTTTTTGTTTTGAGGCATCGCGGCTTTCCCGGCAGGAATGACAGGATCCGGGCAAAAGCATGGCGGAACGGATTTCCGCGGCTATCTGTTCCGGGCTTTTCCCCTCCGCCCGGATATGAATTTGAGCAAGTAAATGGTACGCGGCTGAACGGCGTTCATGGAGAAGACGGTGGGTTTCCCGCGGATTTTCGGTATCCAGGAAGGGGGGAAGCCCGCCGGAAGCCCCTTCGATGCGATTCCAGGCTGTCTCCGCGGAAGTCTCAAGAAAAACGATGCTGATGCCGGGACTTTTAAGGAGTTCCAGGGCTGCCGGATTGTCGCAGAGCCCGCCTCCCGCGGCCAGAATGACACAGGCTTCTTTGGGGGGAAGGAGGCTTTGCAGCGCGGCAGCTTCCGCCCTGCGGAAAAAATCGGGCCCTTCCCGGTAGAGTTCCCGGGGACTTTTCCCTTCCCTCTCCTCTATCAATGCATCCAGATCGATAAAGGGGCACTTTATAAGAGCGGCCAGAGCCCGCCCCGCACTGGTTTTCCCCGAATGTTTCGGCCCTGTAAGCAGAACAATTCCCATGGGTAGAGATTAGGTTTTTTTCCTGTATAATGGAAGCGGTATGAATGCCCTTTTCCTCATGCTGATCCTTATCCTCATTGCAGCGCTGCCGCTTCTTGCCGCATGGCTTGTAATCCGGCATTTCCGCGTTGCCATGCCTCCTCTCCTCTTTGCCGGCTGCCTTCTTTCGGGCATTGTATCTCTCTTCATCGCCGTACTTTTCCAGAGCCTCTTTCCTTCGGGCATTGGAGGAGTCCAGCCGGATCGGCTGAGGGGTATTCTCCTTCGTTTTTTCTTTAGAATAGCTTTTACCGAGGAGCTGAGCCGCCTCCTGGCTCTTCTGGCGTTTTTTGCCCTCATAAAAAAATTCCGTTTCCCGGTTCTGCCGCCCTCTCTTGTCGGCCTCCTCTCCGGTCTGGGTTTTGCCGTTCTGGAAGCCGCCACCTATGGCGCGGCCGATATACGCATTGCGCTTCTGCGGGCCTTTACCGCCGCTCCTCTCCACGGCGCCTGCGCGGCCCGGACAGGCTCTGCCGCCGCATCCTTCCGTGAAGATCCCCCGCGGGCCTTCTTCCGCTTCCTTTCCGCCGTGGTTATTCATGGCATGTATAATTTTATTATCATCATTCCCGGCCCTCCGGCCCTTATCGGCATCCTTATCGTCTTTTCCGCGCTGGCCTCTTCCCTCATATCTATCCGCTCCGGCCTGCAGGACGGGGACGCATAACAACATGGTGTACCTTGATTTTACACTTTACTGTTTTGTAAACTGGAAATAGGAAATTTTGCTATGTCAGGTTCACAAAAGAGCGATTACAACAGTACGCTGCTTTCCGTGTATCAGGACCCGCGGCGGGTTTTTAATCTTGCCGATATTGCCATGATAGACGGGAAGACCGGGTTTCTGGGCCAGAAGCTGCATTACTGGGTAAAAACCGGCAAAATGCTCAATCCCCGGCGCGGCATCTACGCAAAACCGGGTTTCGGCGCGGAAGAACTGGCCTGCAAACTCTACCGGCCCTCCTACCTTTCCCTGGAATACGTGCTGCAGAAAGGGGGCGTCATTTTTCAGTACGATTCCCGCATTACCCTCGTCGGCGCCCTCAGCAGAAAACT
>JAITES010000058.1 GCA_031281925.1 Treponema sp.
GATGGGAAGGGGCGGGCTATTCTGGGGTACCTTTTGAGGAAGAGTGATGAGGTAGGGTATGAAGTGAGCAGCTACGGGAACCTGTTAGCGAGGTACTTGCAGAATAACATAGGATTACACGGATTTTTGTCTGAAAATCCCCTCTTGAATCTGTGAAAATCTGCGTAATCAGCGGACAAAATTTCTTAACTTCTTCGATTTGGAGGTTAAAAATCCGTGGGTTAAATTCAGGTTACCAGTCCCGGGGCGTAAAACCTTCGGGTACGTTTATCTTCATCGTGTCGCCGGACTGTTCGATTACATAAAGACCCGCCTCAAGGGCCGCGGCTTTTTCGTCTTCCGGAAAAACCGCACCGGCTATCGCTCCCCGGATCTTCCGCCTGTCGTTCCGACGGTTCTTGTGTTCCCGCAGAATCTTCAGCCGGTTCTCGTGGTGGGTAACATCCTTTTCCGTGGGCCTGCTTTTTACCTCTACCGCGATGGAATATTCCCCGTTTTCAAGCAGCAGGTCTATTTCCGTCAGGATCTTCTGCCCGGTACTGTCAAGGAGCCTGACCCGTTCGGCAATCGTATCGTCAAAATGGTAGCCCAGTTCGTTAAAGCGCCTGATGATTCCGGGCGCCACAAGATGCTCGGCCAACTCGCCGAAGCGGTTGTGAAGATCTCCCATTTGCCTGCCTACGCGATCAACTACCTTTTCCGTTTTCCTGTGGGCAGCCCGCAATTCCGCCATGCCGCGTTCCCATTCCTCTCGCCGCCGGGCTTCCTCTTCCTGGGACTTTGTAAAGGTAGCCCAGAACTCTTCCAGCGTCGGTACGTTTTCTAGTAAATCCGCGGGTAAAGGCATAATTTTCTCCCTTAAAACAATAGTAGCGGACACCGGCTCATTACAGATAGAGCCCAACACCGACACTTAAATAGAAGGCCGTTGATTTGGGATACTCAGGCGTATCGATAAGCGACCAGGAATATTCGGCGCCGGAATTGGGTTTCCCGTCGATATTGGTGTAGAAAGAGTAAACAAGCCCCACATTTCCAAAGATCCGCAGAGGCACCGGCAGGCTTGCCAGGGTATGATCCGCGCCGATCTGGAAGATGTGCTGCCACCGGTAGGCTCCGTCCTTGAGAAAGAATTTTCTCAACTCCGGTTTATTGGACCGGTTGCCTCCATCGGCATCCAGTTCGGAAAACCAGGAACTCCCGTCCACCTGGCCGGAACCGTGTTCCGCTCCGTGGCGTACCATCTGGTACTGGAAATGAGCCCTGGTGTTTACCATGGGCATTGCCTCTACACGAAAGAGAAGTTCATCGGAATTGGGGTTGAGGTAGTAACCCAGAGGTGTACCCATACTGGTGTACTTGCTCTCCATCGGCATGGGCTCATTCTCGTAACCTGAGTTGTACCAGGGGACAAAGAGACGATGATGGGTATAGGTATAGGGTTCAATCTTTGTGTATAAGAGGGAAGCCGAGGCAAAGGGCAGCCAGGGGATAATAATTTTGCTTCCCGCCTGCAAGGCAAAGGTCTGGCGGTCATATTTAAATATATCCGTTATCAGGCCGGGATCTATATCATCGCCAAAAAAGGAAAACCAGAAGCTTCCGATTCCGGGACTCTGGACTCTGAGATTTGCAAAGATTCCCATATTATCGAAATCCCCGATGCTGTCCTGGTAGAGAAAGCTATTTATTACCGGGAAAATATAACCCAGTTCAAAACGTTTGGCATAGACAACATTGGTACCGATGCTGGCATGGAAGAAGTTGCGGAAGTTATACTCTACCATTTCCATGGAAAAGAGATTCTGCGAAGCCCAGGCTGAAGTCTTTAGATCATCCCGGAAATCGTACTCCAGCGCTCCTGTTATGGCGGAGGCGCTGAACCAGTAGACCGGATTGAAACTTGTTTCGATTGCCACAAAAGGCTGGGCCGTCCCGTTAAAAACGATGCTGCGGCCTTCCGCCATGGAGGCCCATTCCCGGCGCATTCTGCCGAAACGCCACGTGATTACATCGGAGAAGAGGCCTCCCGACATTTCACCCAGAAAGTGGGGGGCTATGGAAAATTTATCGGGCCAGTGCTGAAAGCCGCCGGCGTCAATTTCGAGGGGGAAGAAAACGGCGCCGTCCCAGTATTTGCGGTATGTATAGGGAATGTACGCGTCGGGTTCGTCCCAGATTTCCATCTTCCGGTTGAAGTGGCCCTTGACAGGATCGTCGGTAAAGCCCTCATAAAAGGTGTTGTAGTCATCTCCCAGAAGCTGCCGGGGAGCCAGGGTAAGGTGTCCCAAAAAAATAAAACCGTAGGAAAAAGATTTTCCCACGTCCCCTGTTGTATAAACGGTAATAAGATTGTCGGTGGCTACGGCATTATCCCTGTCACCCGAATAAATGCCGCTTGCCAGGGAAAAACGTCCGCCCGCGCCTATATCCGCATTCCACGGTATATTGAGAGGACTTACAAGCCGGTCAATCGTATAGGCGCCCCTCTGCCAGTCAAGGCCCGCTTCGGAATGGGAGTACTTCTTCCTGGTGTTTTCGAGAATCCGCCTTTCCGTATCGCTTAAAAGGCCCGGATCTGACGCAGTAATACTGTCGATTGCGGCAAGAACCTGGTTTCGGGTATAGGGCTTTACCGCCGGCAGGGGGAGGAGAAGCCCCCGGATCTGGGCATTTTCAAGAATTGCATAGACAGGATCTTCCAGTGAAACTGAAATATGGGACTGGGCATACAAATGCGTGTTCAGGACAGGAACCATAAAAAACATGATTATTAGGAAAATAAAGGCCTGTGTTTTGTTAATATTCAATTAAGTCCTCCGTCATTTTCGGCAATGCCGCTTCCTCCAGGTTATTGACATAAAACCTGTTTTTTTGATATTAATTAAAAAAATGAGAAAATGCAACATACTTGTTTTTTTGTCCCTTTTTTATACAGCATTGCTCGGCGCTCTGCCTGCCCAGAAGCTTGTCTATCCGGGGGAATGGCCCTACGAGGCCCTTAAAACCCTCTCCATGGAACAGCATACCCTGTTTTTTTCAAGCTATACCCTTTCCGTTGCCCAGTTCCGGGCCATGCTGGCGGATCTTGATGAGGAAACCCTCTCGGAAAGCGGCAGGGAGCTTTACGAAAAACTCCGCTCCTGGCTTGAAGGCCCTTCCCTGGTGTCCTTTGAATACGGGCCTCTGTCTATTGACGGCTGGCCGGCCGTTCAGACTGAATTCTATGTCCGCAGCAACAAAAACATCGACTGGATCACCACAAACCGGGATCGTAATCCTTTCATTGTAATTCCCGCAGCCATATCGGTTTCCCCCTGGGTAACGCTGGAACTGGATTTTGAAGCCGCCCAGAACTATAATACAATTTATAAAGATGATAACTACACCAACTTCCCCCTGCCGGATACCAACTACAATACGCCCCGCCGGGCCTACCTTGCCCTGGGCTATCCTTTTACGGAAAAGATCGGCGTCCAGTTCAGGATGGGAATCGGGGAGGAATTTTACGGGGACACCCATACAGGGAGCATCATCCTGTCGGATTACATGAAGGACATCAGTTACGGCAAGTTCAGTTTCTACTCCCCTGTCATCGCCTGGACTTCCAATATAATGCAGCTTTCCGTGGACAAGTACTTTTACTACCACACGCTGGAGGCCAGACTCCTGCGGCGTTTTACCATCTCCTATCTTGAAGGCATCATGGTAAACGCTCCCCTGGAACTCCGTTTCCTCAATCCGGTGATGATCTATCACAGTCTTGCTGCGTATTCGGAATACGGGGAGTACAACCGCGGCGATCCGGATCAGTTTATTGATGATGAAGATTCCCGCGTGGCAAGTTTTTTTGCGGCCAAGGCCGAATTTGAACCGGTGAGCAATATCCGTCTCTACGCGCTGTGGGCCCTGAATGAACTGCAGACCCCCCAGGAGAGAAAGGATAATCCTGACGTGCTCCGTGCGGACAGCATGGGTTTTCAGCTCGGTACGGAAGTACAGTTTCCCTATGACGGCGGATACTGGCTCCTCGGCGCCGAAGGAGTGTACAATTCACCCTTCTTCTATGTTTCCAAAGACAGCCGCTGGTCTTTCTATAAACCCGGAACCGCAAAAAGCGGCTCGATCCGCAACTGGACGGGAAGTCCCTTCGGCCCCGACTCTGCGGCCGCCGCCCTCTGGGGAGGCTACAAAACCACTTCATGGTCTCTTACAGGCAACTTTCTGTTCAGCGCAAGCGGGGAGCGTTCCGGTCTTGATATTTTTGATACCGACACCTACCATCCCTGGCGCAGCAAAAACCACGACGAGGTGTTTCTCTTCAGCCCCACAGGGATTGTGTACTACACATGGCAGCCGAGCCTGAAGGCGGCATGGTCTCCCAGGGACTGGCTCAGCCTCCATCTGATGCTGGGCTATTCGGTGGTGCAGAACTATGGCCACCGGCAAGACAGGCTGGAACACGGTTTTGAGGGAACCCTGTCGGTGAAGATTGCCCCGAACATCATTCATGCCCGTTACGGAAAGGAAGAGGGCCTTAAGGTCTGGAGATAAACATGGTAGTAATTCTGCGGAAACACGTGCTGTTTTTTTTGTTTTTTTTGATTGCAACAATCGGGGGGAATCTTTACTCGCTTCCCGCCCAGAAGATTCTCCGGAGCGGAGACCCGGTTTACGATGCCCTCACTTCCCTCAGCATGGAAGAGGCAAAGGTCTTCGGCGACGGTTCCCTTATTACCGTGGCGCAGGCCCTTCAGATTCTTGACTCTCTCGACAGAGACAGTCTTTCTGTTCAGGGCAGCGCACTCTACGACAGTACCCTTGAGTACCTGAACGGGGACGGTTCCTTTTCCCTCAAAAACGATGTTTTAAGTTTTGCCGTTGATCCGGCCCTGCAGCCCGAGATCTACTACAAAACCAACGAGGCCCTGCCCTGGATCTACGACCGTTACGAAAGAGAGCCCTTTATCAGTCTGCCGCTGCGTTTCGGTCTTGCCTCTTATGTCGCGCTGGAAACGGATGTGTACTTTGGCGAAAACCGCATGCTTTCCAATGCCCATGACAACTACTTCAACTTCCCCCTGGACAAGACTATTGACGGTGTTCAGCCCATAGACACCAACATGCCCAAGTTTGCCTATATCAGCGCGGGTTTCCCTTTCAGCAAAAAATTTGGCGTCAACTTCAGGCTGGGACTGGGGGATAACCGGGCAGGACGCACGGAAACGGGGAGCATCATCCTTTCGGATACCATGAAGGGTACGAGTTTTGCCGCTCTCAGTTTCTATTCTCCCTGGATTGACTACTCCGCAGAGGTTCTGCAGCTTGAGGTACTAAAGTATCTCTATCTCCACCATTTTCAAATTCAACTATTCAACAGGGTTAATGTTTCCCTTATCGAAGGGGTAATGGTAAACGCCCCGCTTGAACTGCGCTACTTTAATCCTGCCGCTATCTATCACGGCTTTACCGCATGGGAAAGTTACGACGCCTACAATGAGCAGATTGAAGGTTCCAATGACAACTACCATGAGCGTAATTCCAGAATCGGTTCCCTGCTGGGGCTTTACTTTGACCTCAGGCCCTGGAAGTACGGCAGGTTCTACGGTCTTTATGCCATGAATCAGTTCGAGATACCCAGCGAACGTGAAAACGGCGATTCTACGGTTCCCGACGGGATGGCTTTTCAGGCAGGGTATGAGGGGAGGTTTCCTCTGGGATCGGGTTACCTCAGCTTCGGCCTTGAGGGGATCTATACCTATCCCTATATGTACATCCTGGCAGGCCGCGGCTGGTCTTACTACCGGGAATCCCTGGAGGTGAGTAACCCGCCGGTACGGGAATGGGTTGGTTCTCCCTTCGGGCCCGACAGCATTGCCGGTACAGTCTGGGGAGGCTATGAAACGGAACTGTGGTTCGTAAAGCTTTCCTACCTCTGTCTTGCACAGGGGGAAAATTCCAGTCCCTCGATCTTTGAACTGCCGGGAAACGAATTCTATTCCAACAGCAGGGAAGAGATGGAGAAGACAAGCCCTTCGGGAACAGCGGCGCTCAGCCACAGAATCACTGTTGAAGGCTCCTGGACTCCCGAAAAATGGCTCAGGGTGTATATCAGGCCCGCGTATCAGGCGGTGCAGAACTATGCCCACCAGGACGGCAGGATGGAACAGGGCTTTGAGCTGAGTCTGGGAGCCTGTTTCAAACCCATGTACCTTGTCAAAAAACGGTGACAGCCGCCGGATTTTCTGCTATGCTTTTTCCATGAGGAATTTACTCAGGGCGGGCATTGTTGTTTTTGGGCTGCTCTCCGCGGCGGCTTTTCTGCTTTCTTTTTCAATAGTCCGCAATCTCTATATCCGCTCTTCGCCCGAGCCTCTCCTGAGTTACCATTTTTCGCTTTACCTTCCCGACAACCGGAATTCTTTTTTTACCGGCATCATTGCCGGAGCCGAAAGGGCGGCTGCTGAATTTAACGCGGCCATTTCGGTTCATTCCATCGCTCCTGAAAAATATGAACTTGAAATGGCCCTCTATACCGGCATAGACGGAGCCGTCGTATGCCCCTACATTGACGATGATCTGGCGCGGCGTCAGCTGGACAGACTCGGCAGCCGTCAGATCCCCACGGTGATCATCAATCATAATATTCCCAACGATCAGCCCTGGCCCTTTATCGGAAGCAATAATTTTGACTCAGGAAGGAGGCTCGGTCTTGCCGCCGCAAGAATAAACGAAGAGCCCGTGCGCCTTGCCATTGTGTACAGCGACAAGTCGCCGGGAATCTACGGCGAACGGGAACTGGTGGAGATGGGGATTAATTCGGCGCTGGGCGACAGACTTGTTTCCCCGATTGCCGGGTTCAAAACCAATCTCAATCCCCTGGACGCCGAGGTTCTGCTTGCACAGCTTTTTCGCGGCGCCAGTTTCAATACGATTATCTTTACCGATGCCAATGATACTGTTGCCGCGGCTCAGGCGCTTGTGGATATGAACCTGGTAGGCCATGTTCAAATTATCGGTTTCGGCGGGGATCCGGGGGTACAGGAATATATCCGCAAGGGCGTTATCGCATGCAGTATGGTTATCGATCCTGAGCGCATAGGGTATGAGGCGGTGAGATCCCTGGCCTCGCTGCGTCTTACCGGCTATACCTCAACATCCATTGATACGGGTATTGAGATCATTAACGCAGCGAATCTGCGCTGACAGATGGGGAATACATGTTAAAGCCGCCGCAGTGGTTAAAAAAACGGTTTCCGCGTTCTTTCAGGCTGCAGATGCTCCTCAGCATTCTTGGAACTTTTTTGATTTTTGCTTTTTCCACAGGCTATATTTTGTTATCCGCCAAAAATTTGCAGGCCAGATCCGATACCATCTTTGAACAGGAACGCTTCATTAAATCCGTTCAGGAAGATTTGAACCGGTATCAGGGTTCCCTTCTGGAGTATCTTTCGACACGTTCCTCCAACGCCCTTGCCAGGATTCTTATCGAAGCCCAAACGCTGCGGGGAAAGATCCCCGCGTATATTTCCATTACAACCAATGCCGTGGAACTGAGGGAGAGGGAACTGTACTCGCTTATCCGCGCCTATCTTAACCTTGCGGATACCGCCATGGAGGAAAAGCGCGGCAGAAACATTGCGGCCTATACCCGCATCTATGACGAAATGGCAGGGCTGCTTGAGTATATCAACCGGGAAATAGAAGCCGTCAGTACCGGACGTTTCCGCAGCCAGATGGATGCCTATGGACTTTTCATTGCCCGGGCGGGGGATCTCCAGCTCTGGAATCTTCTGTTTATTATTTTTATCTATCTTTTTGCGATTCTGATTCTCCTCTATTCGATGGGACAGATTACCGATCCCATGACCCGGCTTTCCGCCATGGCTGCAAAACTTTCCGCGGGAAATTTTTCGATAGACGACATCGAAGGCTCTCCGGTGCATGAAATGGATCAGATGGTGGACGCGTTCAATAAAATGAAAAACGAGATACGCAACTATATCGAAGAGATGCGCTGGCAGGAAAGCATGAAGCAGGAATACATGCAGGAAAAGATGCGCAATATGAAGATGGAAGGACTCGTGCGCCACATGGAGATCTATACCCTCCAGGCGCAGATGAATCCGCATTTTCTTTTTAATACGATCAACACCGGCATGCAGCTTGCGATCGTGGAAGGCGCCGACCGCACGAGCGAATATATGGAATACATGGCAAAGCTCTTCCGGCATATAATCCGCAACAAGGAAATAATAGTTCCGCTGCGCCACGAGATTGAAGGCCTGCAATACTATTTCTACATACTCAAGGTGCGCTTTCCCCACAATCTCGATCTGGTTCTCGATTATGATGAGGCTCTCCTGGATGCGGTCAGGGCGCCGGCTTCGGTTTTGCAGCCCCTCGTGGAAAACTGCGTGATACACGCCTTTAAGGATGAAGCCGCTGAGGGCGGCCGCAGATCGCTTATCAATGTACGCGCGGAAAAGGAAGGACGGCATCTTGTACTTTCCGTACGGGACAACGGCGGCGGCATGGACAGTGAAACTGCACAGAGGCTTCTCCATCCCCAGTCCATTGAGGAATCTTCTGTTTCTAGGGTGATGGGCCTTGAAAATGTTATCCAGAGACTTTATTTCTTTTACCCCGACGATCCTGATGTGGTAAAAATTGAAACCGCGCCGGGGCGGGGAACCGCGGTAATTATCCGCATTGATACAGGAAGGGAACCGTGTATCGTGTTTTAATTGTTGATGATGAAGAGCCTGTCCTTGACAGCTATGAATACATGCTTGCCAATCATCCGGACAATGATGCCGGGGGCGGCTTTTCTCTGGCCGGCAAGGCCCGTACCGGCTACGAAGCGCTCAGTCTGATCGGCGAGACAGAACCGGATTTGGTTTTTATGGATATCAACATTCCCGGCATGAGCGGCCTTGAGGTAATTTCCCAGCTGCATGAAAAATTCCCCCGCATGGTTTTTGTTCTTTCCACCGCCTATGAGCGTTTCGATCTTGCCCAGCGCGCGATCCCCCTGGGGGTGTTTGAGTATCTTGTAAAACCCGTGTCAAAGAGAACGTTTTTCTCCACCCTCGACAGGGTCAGGGAATATTTTGGAAAGAGGGAACGGGAAGAAGGCTCCGCTCCTGCCGATGCCTCCGTCTTTTTGAATGAAACAATCACGGAACCTTTGAGCGAAACGGAATGGGAAAACTGCCGGGAACGCTTCGGCCTTCCTTCGGACAAGGGCTTAATCGGTATTCTTGAAATTGATGAAGAAGGCCGGAGCCTCTCTCCCGTTCTTGAAAAGCTGCTTCTCAGATACAGCATCTTAAGCGATACGGGAGAGAACAGAAGTGTCTTCCTGGTTTCAGGCGAGACGGGGAGGGAGACTCTTGCCGATCAGGTTGAGGCCGCCGGGGATTCTCTTGCGGGCCTTTCCTGGCGCTTCGGCATAGGAGGCCTCTACCGGGGAACGGAACTGTACCGTTCGCGGGAGGAGGCTCTGGAGGAACTGCGTTCAAAGGCGGCAGGGCCGGACGCAAGTCTTACCGCGCGTTTACGCATTGCCCGTCTCAGGCGCAGGATAGGCATAGCCGATGAAGGCGAAATGAAAAAACTCTTTGCCCTTATCGAGGAGGATGCCTTTGCCGCGGCAGGCGGTTTTATCCGGACAAAAGCCGAAATGACAGGCCTCTTTACACTCCTTGTTGACGACATCTACGGCGCCTGGAGCGGCGGCGCGGAAACTTTCTGTCCCCTTAATCCAGCGGCGGAGATCTCCGCGCTTGAGGATCCTGCGGCCTGGAAAGCCTGGTCAAAACCTGCGTTTGAAAAACTCCTTGCCGAAGCCTCCCGCCGCCGCTCCGGCAATTTTCCCCTGCCCCTGCTCAAGGCGATTGCCTTTATTCAGGAACACTATGCGGAACCCCTGCAGCTCGGTTCGGCGGCGGAAGCCGCCCAGGTTACGCCCGCGTATCTAAGCCGCCTCTTTTCGGATCAGATCAAGACGAGCTTTGTCGATTACCTTACCGAATACCGGATCGAGCAGAGCGAAAAACTCATCCGCGAATCGGGCATGAGCATCAAGGAAATTTCCTTTGCGGTCGGGTATCAGGATCCCAATTATTTCAGCAAGATCTACAGAAAGGTCAGAGGCACAAGCCCCTCCGAATTTTCTGAACGCGCAAGCAGGCAACTGCACTGAGTGCAGCCGCAATGGGCGCTTTGCACCGATTGCGGCTGCGGTCATTGTTGACCTGAGACTCTCTTGAGAGTAGGATCGTAATATATAGGAAAACTGAATTGAACTATCCGCTTTGTGTTTTGTTGCGTAGAGGCTTCTCAAAAAATCCCGCCTGGATTTTTCTTGTGCTGCTGCTCTTGTTTTCTTCCTGCAATCCTTCTCCCCGGAGCCGGGAGGAAAACTCAGGAACGGCGGGAACCGCGGGGGCCGGAAGCAGGTCTTTGGCCGGTCAGGACACGGACAGTTTTCAGACGGACGGGGCAAAGGCGCCTTCCAGGCCGGTAATCGGTTTTTCAATCGCCACAGCTACTTTTATCATTGAACGCTGGAACAAGGATCTCAAGGTGTTTTCCGGAGCGGCCCAGGAACTCGGAGCCGATGTGATTCCCTATCTTACCGCGGGGGGAACACGGGAACAGGTGGCGCAGATAAACTATCTTGTAAACCGGAACATCGATCTCCTGGTGGTGATAGCCCATGACACCGAGGCAATCGCCGGAGCCATTAAACAGGTTCGGGATGCGGGGATACCGGTAATCGCGTACGACAGGCTGATCAGCGGAACGCCGGTAGACGCATATATTTCCTTTGACAGCAGGGAAGTAGGCAGGGCTTACGGCAGAGCCCTGCGGGAGGCCGCGCCCAGGGGGAGGTATCTGGTGGTGAACGGCTCCCTTCATGATTTTAACAGTTTTGAAATTTCAGGAGGGCTTCACGAGATCCTCGATCCCCATATCGCTTCCGGCGATATTATCCTTGGAAAGGAAATCTGGCTTGAGGAATGGAGCTTTGATGAAGCCCTGGAGAAGATCGACGGCATCTTCAGCGAGGATCTCCGCTGGGACGCTATCGCCTGCGGCAATGACGCCATCGCGGGGGCGGCAATCCAGCTTCTTGCGGAACGCCGGAAAGCCGGAGAGGTAGCCATTGTAGGCCAGGATGCGGAACTGATAAACTGCCAGCGGATTGTCGAGGGTCTTCAGTTGATGACCGTGTACAAGCCCATAGGAAAACTTGGCTCCCGTGCGGCGCGGCTGGCCCTGGCGATTATCCGCAAGGAGAACTATCCCCCCGATCTGATGCTGGAGAACGGAAGCGGTGTACTGATCCCCTCCTACATAGAAAAACCCGTTGCGGTTTTCAAGGATAATGTCGATGTGGTTATACGGGACGGGTTTCATTCCAGGGAAGACGTGTACCGTAACATCGCTCCATAGCGTACAGGTAAAATCTTGCATCAAAATATTCCCCCTTTACGGCCCGAAAAAAGTATTTTTCCCCTTTTTTGCCAAAATTTTACGATTCCCGTAATACGTCCGCGGGTATATCCTTAAAGCAAATTTATGTCCAGGAGGATTATTATGAAAAAACTATTGGCGGCTTTATTGGTGCTGTTGGTAGCCGGTTCCTTTGCCTTTGCAAGCGGCAAATCGCAGAGCGGTGCGTCCGGATCGTCTCTCATCGGTATTGCAATGCCCGAAACCCACGTTTTGCGCTGGGTAAAGGACGGCAACTCCCTTAAGGCAGAGGCCGAGAAACGTGGCTACCGTGCCGAGGTTCAGTGGGGCAACGCGGATCAGACCCAGCAGAATCAGCAGATCCAGAGTTTCCTGACCCAGGGCGCAAAGGCCCTCGTGGTTGGATGCATCAATGACGGTGTCGGTTCGGTTATTTCCGAAGCCGCCAGGGACAAGGTTGCGGTTATTGCCTATGACCGTATCATCCCCAATTCCGCCGACTATGACTATTTCATTACCTTCAACAACTTCAAGGTCGGTCAGCTCCAGGCCCAGAGCATTGAGACTGCGCTTGGCCTCAAGTCGGCTTCAGCCTCTTCTCCCAAGTATATCACCCTGTTCGCCGGTTCACCCACCGACGGCAACGCCTTCTTCTTCTACGACGGCGCCATGAGCATACTCAATCCCTACATTGACTCCGGCGTTCTTAAGGTCGTGGGCCCCTATCCCCGGACATCCGCGGACAGCGGTAACTTCCAGAGGATTGCGACCGAGAACTGGCAGGCTCCCATCGCCAAGACAAGGATGGAAAACCTTCTCAACAACGACGCGCGTGACGTAGTCCTCGACGCGGTTCTGGCCCCCAACGACACCCTGGGCCGGGCCATCATCGAAGCCTGCAAAGCCGATGCCAAATACCGGACAAAGCTCCCCACCGTTACCGGTCAGGATGCCGAATTTGATTCCGCTCTTTCTATCAAGAACGGCGATCAGTACAGCACGGTATTCAAAGATACGGCCAAGCTTGCCGAAGCGGCGATCCTTCTTGCCGATCAGGTTCTTAAAGGCCAGAGCGTAAGTATTCCCGGCGCGGTTCTTGCGTCAGGCGATCTTGCCAAGATTGGAGACACCGGCAGGAAAGTGGTCAAGACCTATCTTCTCGATCCTATTCTTGTTACAAAGAGTAATCTCAATGTACCGGTAGACGCGGGCTTCTATGAGGCCGATCAGGCTTCCCAGCTTAAATAGTTTGTCCATAATCCGGAAGGGGCCTTGCGCTCTTTCCGGATTTTGAATTGCATTTCATACATACCAGAGGCGGACATGAGCGGTGAATATATACTTGAGATCGAGAATTTAACAAAAGATTTTCCCGGCGTCAGGGCTCTGGACAATGTTAATCTGAAAGTCAAAAAAGGGGAAATACATTCGCTCTGCGGGGAAAACGGCGCTGGCAAATCCACCCTTATGAGCGTTATCAGCGGGGTGTATCCCAAAGGCTCCTACGAAGGCAGGGTTTTCTATAAAGGGAAGGAAACCGCCTACCACAACGTCAAGGACAGTGAAAAAGAGCGGCTTGCCATCATTCATCAGGAACTGGCCCTGAGTCCCTATCTTTCCATTTATGAAAACATATTTCTCGGACACATGAAAACCAGTTTTGGGATCATAAACTGGGATTATTATATAAAAGAATCGCAAAAATATCTCGCCCGTGTCGGGCTCAAAGAGAATCCGGCTACCATTGTCAGCAGGCTGGGCGTCGGTAAACAACAGCTTGTTGAAATTGCCCGCGCCCTTTCCAAACAGGTGGAGCTTCTCATTCTTGATGAACCTACATCTTCCCTGAACGACGATGAAAGCGCAAAGCTTCTCGACCTCATTCTTGAATTCAAGAAGCAGGGAATTACCTCGGTGATGATTTCCCATAAACTCAACGAGATACTCAAGATTGCCGACACGGTTACTGTTCTGCGGGACGGAAAATCAATTTCGAGTTTTGACGTAAAGAAGGAAAATCTTACCGAAGAGATGCTCATCAGGGACATGGTCGGCCGGAACATTACACACCGTTTCCCGGAACGGAATTCCGTGCCGGGCGACACGGTCATGGAAGTAAAAAACTGGACCGTGTACCATCCCGAATATCACGCCATCAAGGTGGTAGACAATGTTTCTTTTAATTTGCGCAAGGGTGAAATTCTTGCATTTTGCGGGCCGATGGGAGCCGGGCGCACGGAATTGATGATGAGCCTTTACGGGGGTTCCTACGGTTCTCGGAGCGAAGGCGAACTCTATATCAACGGGAAGAAAATTCAGCTTGATTCCGCAAAGAAGGCCCTGGATGCCGGCCTCGGTTACATTTCCGAGGATCGCAAAAACCTGGGGCTGATCCTTATTCAGGATATTAAAACCAATATTTCCAGTTCCAGCCTTGGAAAGCTTTCGAGCTTCGGCATTGTGAACAAGGCAAAGGAAATCGCCGAGGCGGAAAGATACCGGGATGAACTCCAGATAAAGACGCCCTCCGTATTCCAGCTTGCCCGCAATCTTTCCGGAGGGAATCAGCAGAAGGTAGTGGTAAGCCGTACTCTCCTGGCAAACCCCGATATTTTTATTGTCGATGAACCAACCAGGGGGATTGATATCGGCGCAAAAACAGAGATATATAACATCCTTAACGATCTGGTTAAGCAGGGCAAGAGCGTCATCATGATAAGTTCGGAACTTCCCGAGGCGCTCGGTATGGCCGACAGAATCTATGTAATGAACGAAGGCAGAATAAAAGGCATGCTGCGGCATGACGAGGCAACCCAGGAAAAGATCATGCACATGGCATTGGTCGGATAAAGGAGCAATTATGAGCGACAAGGTTATTCATACGGCGGACACCAAAACCCTGATCAAGAACAACTTGAGAAACTATTCCATGTTTATCATGCTGGTTTTGATCATGCTTATCTTTGCGCGTTTGACCAACGGGATCAACCTAAACCCCCGGAACTTTACCAATATTTTCTTTCAGTACAGCTATGTTCTGATCCTCGCAGTCGGCATGGTTCAATGTATAATTATTCTGGGAATAGATCTTTCCGTCGGTTCCGTCTGCGCCTTTGTCGGGGCCTTAAGCGCAATGCTTTACAATACGGGAATCGGCATGCCCCTGACACTGATTCTGTCGCTTGTCATGGGTCTTGCCATCGGCGCCTTCCAGGGCGTATGGATAGCCTACGCAAAGATCCCCGCCTTTATTGTTACCCTCGCCGGGATGATGCTTTTCCGGGGACTTACCTACATTGTTACCAAGGTGAACCCCATCAGCTTCAAGAATGAAGGCTATGCCCATCTTTCCACGGGAACACTGGACGAGGTTCTGGGCATGGGCCGTGTCGGCATCTGGTATCCTTCACCCTTTATCGTGGCGTTTGTGCTCCTGGTGGTTTTTTACATCACCGAAGCCATGGGCAGAAAAAGGAAAATAGAAAACGGCCTTGAAGTAACAACGATCCCCATTTTTATCGGGAAACTCGTGCTTATCAGTGTGCTGGTACTCGGACTTGCGGAACGCTTTGCCGAATACCGCGGACTTCCGGTAGTGGTCATCGTTCTGGGGATTACGATTTTTATTTTTAATTTTATCATGAAGAACACGGTTCTGGGCCGCTACATATATGCGGTGGGCGGCAATTCCCGTTCGGCAAAACTTTCCGGCATCAATTCCGAATTTGTTACGTTTATTGTTTTCTGCATCATGGGCATCCTCTCGGGTCTTGCGGCCGTCGTCTCAACAGGCTACATGAACAGCGCCCTTCCCCAGGCAGGCAACATGTTTGAAATGGACGCTATTGCCGCCTGCTACATCGGCGGCGTGTCTGCTTCGGGCGGCATCGGCAGCATAATCGGGGTTATCGTCGGAGGCCTTGTGATGTCGGCCATCAACAACGGCATGTCCCTGATGAACCTCGGCACCCACCACCAGTATGTGGTCAAGGCGCTGATTCTGCTTCTGGCAGTCTTTTACGATGTGTACAACAGACGCAAGGCCGGATTGGGCTGATACTTCCATTTCTCCATTTTATCGGGGAGGGTGTATTTTTCCCTGATAAATACCCTGGGGTGAAATTGCCGCTGGTTAACGATATGCGGATGCTTGCTTTTTTCTCTTTGCCGGGGTATATTACGGAAAGTGAGAGGAGCTAACTATGGAATATCTGTGGGATGCCAGCCTGGAAACGGGCAACGCGACGATAGACGAACAGCATAAACAGCTGTTCAAAGCTGTCAATGAATTGATCAAGACCTGCGATCAGGGAAAGGGAACCGAGGAACTGAAAAAAAGCCTGGACTTTTTGACAAATTATACGATACAACATTTTTTTGACGAAGAAAAGATCCAGCAAAAATACAAATACCCCGATTATGAGAACCACAGACAACTGCATGAAAAATTCAAAAAAGATGTTCGGGATCTGTCCGTTAAAATGATTATGAAAGGCGCTTCCCCCGAACTGCTCGGCGAGGTTCAAAGCAAAATCGGGGACTGGCTGCTAACGCACATCAGGGTGCAGGATCTCAAGCTCGCCGCCCACCTTAAAGCCCATCCCCAGGCTTGATTCGCAGGCCTGGGTTTATACCCGGCAGAACGAAGATACCCAGCAAGCTCCGCGGAGTTTGCTGTTTTTAGGGCGCTATACGCATGCCGGGCAGCCGCTACAATAGATTCACCGGGTCTACGTCTACTTCCAGATAAACCCGGGAGTCCTTCTGTTTACTGTACACTTCCATAACCCTCCGGGCCAGCGCGTGCAGCGCCCCCATGGCAGGCCCTCTCAAGAGAAACTGTTTGCGGTAATAGCCTCCCCGGAGGCTGATGGGGCACTCCGCAGGGCCCAGAACTTCGGCTCCCCTGGGCAGGGACTGCATGGCCGTATGTGCGGCAAGACCGATGGCCTTTTCGGCGCGCTCTTCGTCCCTGGAACGGGCGGTAAACCTGATAAGCCGGGAATAAGGGGGGAAGCCCAGAAGCTTCCGCTGGGCAAGTTCGGCCTTAAAAAAGCCGTCCACATCCAGGGCGCAGGCCCGCAGTATTGCAGGATCCTTTGGCCGGAAAGTTTGAACAATCACCTTGCCGTCGGGGAAATAACGGCCTGCCCTGCCGGAAACCTGTACCAGAAGTGAAAAAGTCCTCTCGGCGGCCCGGAAATCGGGGAGCTGGAGTCCTGTATCCGCAAGAATCACCCCCACAAGCCGTACTCCGGGAAAGTTAAGGCCCTTGGCAACCATCTGGGTGCCCAGCAGAATATCGAATGCCCCTGAGCGGAAGAGATCCAGGGTTTCTTCAAGGCTGCCCTTGCGGCTTGTGGTATCCGAATCGGCCCGGCGGATGCGGAGATCGGGAAAAGTCCGGCTCACCTCTTCCTCGATAAGTTCCGTACCGAAACCGGTAAAACCGGCCTCAAGAGAACCGCAGTTTGGGCAGGCCTGCGGGGGAACCTCCGAGTAGCCGCAGTAGTGGCATATAGCCCTGCCCAGTTTCTTGTGCCAGGTAAGGCTTACCGAACAGTGTTTGCAGGAGAGTTCAAAGCCGCAGTGCCTGCAATGGTAGAAGTAGGCGAAGCCCCTCCTGTTGAGGAAGAGTATGCTCTGCCGGCCCATCCGGGCGGTTTTCCGTATCTCGTTTTTCAGTTCATCGCTCAGGCAGCCCTCGCTGTGTTCCAGGCTGACAGGGTATATTTCCGGAGGGCTGCCGCCCGAAAGCCTCCGGGTAAGATCCAGCCGCAGTATGGACGGGGATGCGCTCCTGCCTCCCTCAGGACGCCGGGCATGGGGAACTTGAGCTGCAGGCGGCGGGGCTGCTTGATTGTACGGCTCCGCCTGCGGCCCTTTGCACATTATTTCCCAGGCTTCCGCAGAGGGGGTGGCGGAGCCCATCACGAGACGGGCGCCTTCGATCCTGGAACGGTGCATGGCTACCTGCCGTGCGTGATAGCGGGGGGTGTTTTCCGACTTGTAGGAGCCGTCGTGTTCTTCATCAATGATGATAAGAGAGAGATCCCTGATAGGCGCAAACACGGCGCTTCGCGGGCCCACCACAATCCGTACCTCACCCCGGCGTATGCGCATCCATTCGGTAAAACGGGCCGCCGGGCTCATGCGGGAGTGGAAGGTGGCGGCAACGGAACCGAAACGCTGTCCTATGGCCTCCGCAGTCTGGTGCGTCAGGGAAATTTCCGGTACAAGGTATATTACGCCTTTGCCCTGCCTCATAAAGTATTCCGCGGAGCGGAGAAAGACCTCGGTTTTTCCCGAACCGGTGATCCCGAAGAGGTAGAAGCTGGAGGCCGCCGGGTTTTCCTCCGTGATGGCTTCCATGGCTTTCCGCTGCTCTGCGGACATTTCCAAAGGAGCGGGGGGGATCTCTTCTTCCCCGGCAAAGGCCGAATACGAGGCTTCCCGGCGGCCCGAGGGGATCATGGCGGAGAGCGCCTGGCCAAAGCCGCAGAGGTAGTAGCCGGCCACCCATTGAGCCAGGGCCATGTCCCGTTCATCAAAGATCGCTTCCTTGTCCACTACCCGGCGGATATCCTTGATCTCTTTTATGCCTTCGGGAGGGCTTTCCCGGCTTGCCGTGATGTAACCGGTACTTTCCCGCCGGCCCAGGGGTACGACAGCCCTCTTGCCTACAGCGGCTTCTCCTTTGGGATCTATATGGTAACTGAAACGCAGATCGCCGGGGATATCAAAGACAATATCGAAGTAGGCCGGAGGAGCTTTCAAGAGAGAAATTCCTCTGCTCCGGCAGCAAAAACCGGATCTTTGGCGGCATATTTTGCCATAAGGGCCCTGGATTCCTGCCGGTATCCTTCATCCAGAGCGGCGAGACGGAGCATAAGTTTTTTAAGATCCTCAAAGACCGGTATTTTCAGACTGTCGTCCCGGAGCAGGGCGCTGGGATGGTAGGTTGCCAGGATCCGGATACCGGAATCCCCCGCCGAAGACAGAGGATAAGAATCCCCCCGGGAACCGGGAAAAGCGAAGTCGAAGAAACGCCCCCTCAGGCGGCCGATTGGTTCCGGAGGGGATTCTTCATCCCCGTTTTGCCCCGGCCCCGCATGGAGGAGACGGTTTGCGGCCACCTTGCCCACGGCAAGGATGAGGCGCGGCTTTAGGACTTCAATCTGACGGATAAGAAAGGGGGCGCAGGCGCGGATCTCCTGAAATTCCGGATCACGGTTGCCCGGAGGCCGGCACTTCACCGTATTGGCAATAAAGCAGTTTTTTTCCCTGAAGAGGCATATTGAGGCTAACATCCTGTCGAGCAGTTGGCCTGCGGGCCCCACAAACGGCCTCCCTGTGGCATCTTCCTCGGCCCCGGGGCCTTCTCCCAGCACCAGAACCAGGGGATGTTCGGAGCCTTCTCCGGGAACAGCCCTGTTTCTCGTTTTTCCCAGCCGGCAGCCGCTGCAGGACACTATCTCCGCCGCAATATCTGCCGCCGAACAGCCTGTTTTTTTGCCTGCGGCAGAAGAAGGCGCAGGATCATCACTAAAATGATAGTCGTACAGGGCGTTACGGTAACCGGATTTTAGTGCAGCGATACCCAGATCCAGAAACCGGGCTACCTTTATTTTTTGTTCCGCATTCACATGCTCATTCAACCGAAGAGTTTCCGCAATGGCAAGCCCTTTGCCAAGGACACCCTTCTCAAGGGGCGCCATCGGCACAGGTCGCCGAACAGGGCATCGTGATGAGGCCATCTATTGACAAAGCCCCCCTCCATGATAAATTCTGTATCTAATGTCTTTCCCTATGACCATACGAGCGGCTTCGATTAAATCTTTTTTTGAGAACCCCGTCTTTCTGTCCGCCGTTACAAGCTGGTTTAGCGCCCAGCTGATGAAAGCGGTGGTCATTCTGTTGCGTTCACGGCACCGGAAGCCCAGGGAAATACTGGCGATAATCATCTGGCGTACCGGCGGCATGCCTTCCAGCCACGCTGCGCTTGTCGTTTCCATGGCTACGGCGGTGGCTTTTGCCGAGGGAATAAATTCCAATCTCTTTGTAGTTTCCGTGTTTTTTGCCCTGGTTGTCATGAGGGACGCCATGGGTGTACGCCGTTCTTCCGGTCTGCAGGGCAGGGTATTGAATTCCCTGGGGCGGCAGACCGCGGAGAAACTGGGTATTGAATTCCATTCCATCAAAGAAGTTCTGGGCCATGCTCCCCTGGAAGTTGTTGTCGGCGGCCTTTTCGGGTTTTTTATCGCAGCAGCCTTTGCCTTGCTCTAGGATTCATCCGGCATGCCCCTTCGTCTGTTAACATTAAAAATCGGCTCGAATGTGAAACGAAGTTTTATGCAGGGCCTCCTGTTGACAGGCGTCTCCCTCCTTTCGGGGCTTCTCTCCCTGTTTCTGATTTTGAAGCTCTATACAGCGCCGGTTTCGGCTTCCTGGGCCGTCGTCACGGTGGATCAGGCGCTGCCGGACAGGGAAACCGCAGAGGCTCTCTCTTCCCTCGGCCCGGGCATCATAAGCGAATCCACCCAGTGGGTTTTCCTGGATAATTTTGGGAGTCTTGAACGTGTCAACCTTGAGGAACTGCCCGGACGCCTTGAAAGTTTTGATCCCCGGAGGGATCCCTATGCGGAAAAGCTCCATGATTTTTTTGTTCGGGACGGAATGCGCTACTTCTTCATCCCCCTGGAAAGGAGTCTTTCGCCCTGGGCCATGAGAGGTTTTGAAAAGAAGATTGCCCTGTGCCTGGCGGGAATTCCCTTCCGTGTGTCCTATACCGGCGCTTCCCGGCCCCTTCTTCTCTATGCCCTTGTCTTTGCAGCTGCCGCCCTGGCAGGCCTTTTTTTTTCAGGCTCTCCGCTCTGTTTTTTGTTCCTCCTGCCCCTGCTTCCCTCCCTTGCCCTGGAAGGCCCTGCCGGGCTCTCCGCCTGCGCCTTCCTTTCAGGTTCTGCGGCCTTCCTGCTTGAACCACTGCGGGAGATTTTTGTATCCCGCCGTTATCAAAATCATTTTTCCGTCCTGGAGATAATCAAGGATAACCGCTTTCACTGGCTCTTTTCCCTGCTTTTCCTCATACCGGCCCTGGCAATCATCCTTGTGTATCTTTCGCCGCTTGTTATTCCGGCAGTACCCCTGTTTTATTTTTTGTGGATTCAGGCTCTGCGTCTTGAATCCTGCCGCGGCATGAACGTGTCCCATGTCCGTTTTATTCCGGTAAGCATTCTTCCCTTTCCCGGGAGGGGAAGTTTTGCCCGCAGTTCCCTTCGGAACATGTTCCACCGGCGTCTCGCCTTTCCCCGTGCCGGCCTTCCCTTTGCCCTGGCGGCGATCTTTGCCTTTCTGTTCCTCCTTTCGGGCGTCAGGCTGGGAGAACCGGCTTCCCTTCTCGCCGAGGGGGGCTTGAGCGAAGAGGATTATAAGGCTCATGTCCTCTTTCAGTCTTCTTTTTCATATAGATCTCTCTGGGAAACAGAAGAATTTTTCCCGATGAATCACTATACTTTAGGAGAAGACGGGCTCATTGCCGGCATGATTAACGAAAATATCGCTGTTCCGGCGATTCCCCCCTTCCCTCTAAAAAACCTGTTGGAAGGTTTGTCCGGCCCGGTGAGCAAAGAGGATCTCCGTTCCCTTCCTGTCGTTTGCCTTGCCCTGCTGTGTTCCCTGCCGGGTTTTATTTTTTCTCCGGGATTCCGGAGGGGTGGAAGAAAGAGAAAGATGGTATCATACGATGAAAAATGGATAGCCGCATGAAAGTTTACTCCTTCCCGCGGGGCGGTATCACGATAAACGATCCGGCGGTCCCGCAGAATAGTTCCAGTGTGGTAGCTTTTTTACCCGCCATCTCGGTTATCCCCATGGTGCAGCATCCGGGCGGCCGGGCCTATCCCATCGTTTCCGTGGGGGATCTGGTCCGGGAAGGCATGCTTATCGGCAGGGGGCAGGGGCCCCTTTCCGCCAATGTCCATGCCTCCGTACCGGGCCGGGTGATCAGAATGGTATCCTGGAAAGCAGCCGGCGGTCAGAACAACGATGCGCTGATAATCCGTATGGAAGGGAGTTTTGAGAAGCTGGGCAAGAGAGAGGAATTCTTCCCCTGGCTCGGCATGTCAGCCTTCGATCTCCACCGGACTATTGCGGAATTCGGCATTGTAGAAATGGAAGGCTCAGGCCGCCCCGTTGCGGATATGCTCAATTCATTGAGGAATCAACAGGGGACTATCAGCCTGGTAGTCCGCTGTGTTTTTGATGATCCCTGGCTGGCGGCCGACCGTCTGCTCTGCAGGGAACGTACCCAGGCTATTGCCGAAGGGGCTCATATCATGTGCCGGGCGGGGAGGATGGGCAGGATTGTCTTTGCCCTGTCCCAGGGAGAAACCGAATTGGGCAGCCGGCTCATGGAGGAAGCTTCCCGCTGGGATATTCCTGTCTCCCTGGTGTATACAGGCTCCCGTTACCCCCAGCGGAATCAGAGGGAACTGGAACTGGTGCTCCGCTCTTTCGGTAAAAAAGAAAATGTTGAACTGGGCGCCCTTCTCATGCTGGGGCCCGCCACTCTGGCCGCAATCCATGACGCTGTGGCATACAGAAAGCCCATCCTTGACCGCTATGTAGCCGTGGGAGGCTCCGCGGTACGCAAGCCCCAGGTGATGAAGGTACGGATCGGTACCAGAATAGGCGAAATTTTTGCCGAATGCGGCGGTTTTGTAGACAAGCCCAGGAAGATAGCAAGCGGTTCTCCCGTATTGGGAAGGGCGGTGGTTGATCTGGATGAACCGGTAATAAAAACCAGTTACGCGGTTTTTGCCCTTCTGGAAGCCCAGGCCCAGCCCCGGCGGAACTGCATAAGCTGCGGCGAGTGCCGGACGGTGTGTCCTGTCGGCCTCGATCCCGAAGAACTCTATAAAAACGCCAGGGCGGCAGGACGAAACGGAACTGCCTCCAGGAAACCCGGAATTTCCGGCAATGACAGCTGTCATGGCTGCGGCTGCTGCGATGTGGTATGCCCTTCCCGTTTGGCCCTGTCTCAGACTATTCTGGGGATGGCGTAAATATGGCTGCGGAAACATGGAAACAGGAAAAACGAATAAACCTCTCTCCCCAGGTGAATTTTGCCCGCTCTACCACCAGCAGGATGGTTCTGGTGGCTTGCTGCGCCCTTATGGCAATCATTCAGTCTGCCATTTCGGATGGAGGCGCTTCACTGTTCGTGGCCTTCTCTGCCCTTGCCGGAGCGGTGCTTACGGAACTTCTTGTCACCTGGCGCCGGGACGGATACAGGACGCTTCTTGACGGGAGTGCCGTGGTTTCGGCCCTGGTATTGACATTGCTTCTGCCCAACCGGATCAATCTCTTCTGCGCCTTCTTTGCGGCTGTCTTTGCCATGGCGGTGATAAAGCACAGTTTCGGCGGTCTCGGTTCCAACTGGGTAAATCCTGCCCTCGGCGGCTGGCTGTTCATGCGAATCTCCTTTCCCCAGGCCTTTGAAAAGGCGCTGGAAGGTTCAAGCCTCTCGATCCTTTTCCGGAGCCTGGCTTCCGGTTTCAGCAATCCCCAGGGCTCTCCTCTGGCAATCCTCAAAATTTCGGGAACATGGCAGTACAGTGCAGGCAGTTCTCTTGATCAGACTTTCAGGAATTTTCTCAATTCTACGATTTTTGCGATACCCGGAGCGGAACTGCCCGCCGGTTATATAGACCTTTTCAATTCCAGATCTCCGGGGATCATTGCGGATCGGGGAATTCTCGGCCTGCTTGTGGGCAGCATCCTGATATGCGCCTCTCAGGTGAACCGGGCCTGGATATCGGCTCTTTTCCTCCTGGTGTACGGTTTTCTTGTCCGTACTTTCGGCGCTCTGCCCTTTGGCGGGGCGGCAGGGCAGGGGGATGTGCTTTTCTCCTTCCTCAGCGGAGGCACCCTTGTGGCGGCCTTTCTGCTGATCACCGATCCTGCCACCGGGGCAAAGTCCAATACGGGAATCATTGTTCTTACGGTATTGGGGGCCATCTTTACCTTTATCTTCCGGGAGCAGGGGAGAGAGATGTACGGCGCCTTCTTTGCCACGGCCCTGATCAATGCTCTTCTGCCCCTGTTCCGCTACACCGAACGCTGTTTTCTTTTTAACCTGGGGAAGAGGAGAGGGTGATGTCGGCAAGGGCAAAAAAAAGTTTTAATCCGTTTCAGGATACCCTGATCCTGACCGGCTGGCTGGCCGGCCTCCTTTTGCTTGCAAGCCTTATATGGCTTTTGTCCGGCTCTTTAAGGGAAGGAATTTTGTTGAAACGAATAAACCGCCTGCTCAAGACCCAGGGTTATTCCTGGGTACTCTCATCCCCGATTCCTTCGCGGCCTGCCGCCGGGGGGATACAGGTTCTGGGAAGCTGGTACAGGATCTCAAGTCCCGATCAGGATGCTTCCGCATGTGTGTTTCCCCTTTTCACCGACGGAATCGGCGTACTCTGCCTTGCCCGGCTCAACCGGGATGCAAAAGTGGAGGAACTTGTGGCCCTTACCGTTCATGGTGAAAAAGTATTTTCCCGTATCCCGGAGGCGCAGAAAGATATCTACAGGAGACGTATCGAAAGAGCCAATCCGGAAAAGGCATCGCCGTGAACAATACCTATCATTCTCATCCATTCTGGGGGAACAGAAGTCCCCTCTCTTCTTTGGCCGGTTTAGCCCTTATCCTCATCTGTTCAAGCCGTTTGGCCTATGCCCTTACCGTAAGCGTCGGTCTCCTCTGGCTCTACCTTCTTACCGGCCTTTCCCTGTGGTTTGCCCGGCGCATCCTGCCTGAAAGGGGCAGATCCCTGGTTATTCTGGCTGTTTCCTGCTTCATTGGGGCTCTGTACCTCTGGGTTCACCTGCTGATCAATCCCTTTCTGGGAATGGAATGTTTCTTCCCCATCCTTCTGGGGCCTCTGATATACACAGGTTCCGGTACGGCGGAAAGAATACAGACCATGGATCTCAGTGAGGGACTGGCCGCAAGTTTCTTCGATGCTCTGGTTTACTGCGGCCTCTCCATTGCCTTGGCCCTTATCCGGGAACCTCTGGGCTTCCTTTCCCTTTCCTTTCCCGGCGGCAGCAGGGGAATGATCTTCTTTTTTGCAGGCAAAACTTCTCTTCTCTATCCGGTTTCCCTCAGTTCCGGAGCCTTTCTCCTCCTTGGTTATGGGATCGTCATCTACAATTTTTTAAGAGGCCGGGACAATTCCGGGGAGGAAGATGAATGATAAAATTCCTTATTCTAATCATTTTTTCAAGCTGTTCGGCAAACCTGGTTTTCCAGTACGGTCTGGGGCTAAAGGGAGTAAGCCGCCGGCCGGGAGGGGAGGGAAAGAGCTTCCCCTGGTATAGCGTGCTTTTTCTCTTTATCAGCGTAATCTTCCTCTGGCTCTTCTATACCCTGATCCTTTCCCTGTTTTCTCTGGGTATCTTTGCCTATATTCTCCTCTTCCCGCTGAGCGCCGTCATGCCCCGCGCCGTGGAGAAGGTTCTTGGCCGGCTTTTTCATCTTCCTCCGCAGGAAGAACGGGCTTACAGTCCCCTGGACGCGTATGAAGGGCTCTGCCCCGCGGCAAGCCTTCTTACCCTTCACCTGGCATCTTCTTTTGCAGAGGCTCTCTCTCTTGCTCTGGGTTTTTCCCTTGGCATCCTGTTCTCTCTGGTACTAATCCGGGAAGTCGCCCGCCGTTCATCCATGGAACAGGTAAACCGTTTCTTCAGGGGAAATGCCCTTACCCTGGTATCGCTGGGCCTTGCCTCCCTCATTTTAAGCGCCGCCTCCGCTATTTTGATCGGCGCGCTGAGCGGTTCCATGCTCCCCGCCTTTTTTTCGCCATGATTAGAGGAAGATTATTCCTTATTTTCCATTCTGCCAACAAATAGCTTTTCAGAATGCAGGTTATAAGGTAAAATTATAGTAAATGGATGGCAGGATAAAATTGATACTGGGTTCTCACAGGCATGTGGCATGGGGAGCCCCGGAAGAAGATTTCCAGGATCTCTACGAAAAAGAACTCAAACCGATGTTGACTGCCCTCTGCAAATTTCCCCGGATCAACATGACGCTCCACTATTCCGGGGTTCTGCTCCAGTGGGTCACGAGAAACCGTCCTGAATTTTCCATGCTGATCAAGGATCTGCTCCGCCACAAGCAGGTAGAGCTTCTTGGCGGCGGCTTCTATGAACCTCTGCTGCCTCTGCTGCCCCTTACCGACAAAATCGGCCAGATTGAGATGCTTACGGCAAGTCTCCGCAGGCAGTTTGGGAAAAGACCCCTCGGCTGCTGGATTCCTGCCTTTGCCTGGGAGCAGAATCTGGCCGGCCCCTTAAATAATTCGGGGATGCTCTATACCTTCCTTGATGAGTCCCAGTTTACCGCAGCAAGGGGTGAGGCGGGCCCGGGGAAGACCGGTTATGTTCCCTGTTTTACAGAGGATCAGGGGAAGCTTATTACCGTTTTTCCCGTAGCAAGCCGTTTTCATGCTTCCTTTGGTACCGGCCTTATCTCTCCGGCCCTGGAGAAGATGCAGGATACCCTGAGCGGCGGCGGAAATGATACGGTAGTGAGCCTCTTTCCCGCCATGGTACCGGGAGACGGCGAATCCCCTGAGCTTTTCTATCACCGGATCTTTGAAGAATTCTCCCGGGCCGGGGATAATATCGAATACACCAGCCCGGCGAAGCAGCTGAAAACCGCCGCCTGCTATGAAAAACTCTACTTTCCCAGTTCCATCGCTTCGGAAAAGGGTGGAAATGCCTATCTCCCCCGGCAGGCTCTTCTCGATTATCCTGAAACCAACTCCATCTATACCAGGATGATGTTTACCCATGTATTGATCAGCCAGCTTCGCGGAGACAAGTCCCGCAAGCGTACCGCACGGGAAGAATTCTGGAAGGCCCAGGGCTGCGATGTATTCTACAACGGGAAAGACGGAGGCGGAATTTCCCGCAAAACTGTACGGCAGGCGGCCTACAGGGCCCTCCTTGAAGCGGAAAAGATCACCCGCGAAAAGGGCACTTTTGTCCCTTCTCTTTCCATATTCGATTTGGACATGGACGGCCGCGGGGAGTGCCTCTTCCAGGGGGAGAAGATCAACTGCTATATCCACAGCAGGGGAGCCGCTATCTTTGAACTTGATTACCTCCCCAGGCCCTGGAACTATCTGGATACCTTTGACGCTCAGGAAAAGGGGAAAAAGGCTCTCTTCAAGGGCGCCGCCTTCAGGGATTTTATTGTCCCGGATTCGGCTTCACTTGAAAGTCTTGAGACAGGCCGGGTTCCCGGCGGAAGGGCCTTTGGAGACGAACTCTTTGAAATTGCCGAAATTGACCGTTCCCATGACCGAATCCGTTTTGTCAGGGGCAGGGAGGAAGGGCTCCCCTTTGGCGGACTCAAAATTGAAAAGACCTTTCAGTTTAAAAAAGATACCATGCGGCTTCTCTATTCCATCAGGAACGAAGGGGAAAAAAAAGCCGAATTTCACTTTGTCCCGCGGCTGGATCTTTCCCTGGAAGGGGAGGGGAGCGCGTCGGGCCTTGCCCAGAACAGCAGCACTGATACTGTAGAGTTCAGGGAACAAAAAAACGAATCAAACCTTCTTATACGGGCCGGCAAGGTTTTCAATCTGAACTTTAAGGCCGTCTATTCTCCGGGAAAGGCCGGGGAATACCAGTACCATGCACTCTTTCCCCGTTTTCCTGTTTCTCTGGAAGCGGGGGCGGTTTGGGAACTTGAATTTACCCTTAAAATATCCAATAGTGGGAAATAATGAAACGCAGACTAATAACTTCCGCTCTTCCCTACGTGAACAACGTGCCTCATCTGGGGAATCTTATTCAGGTGCTCTCCGCCGACTGTTTTGCCCGGTTCTGCCGGCTCCGCTCCTACGAAACGCTCTATATTTGCGGTACCGATGAATATGGAACCGCCACGGAAACCAGGGCCGCCGAAGAGGGGATAAGCCCCCGCGAACTCTGTGACCGCTATCATGCCATTCATGCGGATATTTACCGCTGGTTCAATATCGCCTTTGACAAATTCGGCCGTACCTCAACTCCCATTCAGACCGAAGTGACCCAGGGAATCTTCAGGAAACTGGATGAAGCAGGTTACATACTGGAACATCAGCTTGAGCAGCTCCACTGCGGACACTGCGGCCGTTTTCTTGCGGACCGTTTTATCCGGGGTGTCTGCCCCTACTGCGGTTCTTCCGAAGCCAGAGGGGATCAGTGTGAGTCCTGCGGCAAGCTTCTCGATCCTACGGAACTTAAGGAGCCCAAATGCTCGGTGTGTGGTTCTACTCCGGCACTTAAATCAACCAAACATCTCTACATCGATCTGCCCAAGATCCGGCCCCTGCTGGAAGAGTGGATCAAGGAGGCTTCGGTAAAAGGCTTCTGGGCCAACAACGCTATCCGCATGACGGAGGCATGGATCAGGGACGGTCTCAAGGAAAGGGCAATTACCCGGGATCTCAGATGGGGCATCCCCGTGCCCAGGGCGGGTTTTGAGGACAAGGTATTCTATGTGTGGTTTGACGCGCCTATCGGTTACATTTCCATAACGGGAAACCTGGGGGACGAGATCACGGCGGACTGGCGCGGCTTTGTCGATTACTGGTGGAAGAGCCCGGACAATACGGAACTATATCAGTTCATCGGCAAGGATAACATCCCCTTTCACACGGTGATCTTCCCTTCAAGCCTCCTGGGTTCTTCTTCCAATCCCAAAAAACCCGATTGGACCATGCTCCACCACATGAGCAGTACCGAGTACCTCAACTACGAAGGAGGCAAGTTCTCCAAGTCGCGGGGCATCGGCATCTTTGGTACCGATGTGATGGAGACAGGGATTCCCGCGGATGTGTGGCGTTTCTACATCTTCTATAACCGGCCGGAAAAGGCCGATTCTCTCTTTACCTGGAAGGATTTTCAGGAGAAGGTCAACGGGGAACTCATCGGCAACCTGGGGAACCTCGTGAACCGTACCCTGTCCTTTGTCATCCGCTACTACGGCGGCCTCATCCCCGCGGAAGAGAGGACGGATCCCGCTGAAACTGAATATTCAATCGAACAGGAAACGAAGTCTCCTGCTTTCTGGGAGAAGATCCGTAAATACGAGGGGGACATTGCCGCCCTGCTGGAAAAGGCTGAATTGAGGGACGCCTTCAAGATGATTTTTGAACTTTCAAGTTTTGCCAATAAAAGCTTCCAGGATGGCGAACCCTGGCGGAGGCGCAAGGGTGAGGCAGGAGATCCGGAAGGGCCTGAAGCTGCCGCGGCGTTGATTCGCTCCCTCTGCCATGTAGTGAGGGATATTGCCGTGATGATAGAGCCCTACATGCCCGCTGCAGCGGAAAGGATAGCCGGTTTTTTCGGACTCTCCTTTGGCAGGGATCTTGACATCGGCAAGAATCCTGAATGCCTCTCCTGGAAGGATCTGGGTACGGAACGCGGCCTTAAAGAGGTAGTTAAGTGCGAAGTTCTCTTTTCCAAACTTGAGGAAGAAAACATAGAAGCCCTGCGGATCCGGTATTCGGGGAGTCAGCAGGAAAGAGAGGCCGAACCGAAAGAAGCTGAGGCGCCGGAACCGGGTGCCGCTAACCTTAAAAATTCAAATTCATCAAATCCAATCGAACAGAAGGCGAAGCTTCCTGAATTTTCCAATACCCTGGATCTCCGGGTTGCAAAGATCGTCAAGATTGAAAGGCACCCCAAGGCGGACAAACTCTACATTGAGACACTGGAAATTGGAAAAGCCGACGGAACCATCGAAGAAAGGATCATTGTTTCCGGCCTTGTGCCTTTCTATAAAGAAGAAGAACTTCTGGGAAAGCATATCATCGTGGCCTACAACCTCAAGGCCGCAAAACTGCGGGGCGTGGAGAGTAGGGGCATGCTTCTGGCGGCCTCCGACATGAATGGCGCTCCCGGTGAAGACGGAAAGCCCACGGAAAGATGCGAAGTCCTGGATGCGTCGGGGATCCCAACCGGAACGCGAGTTATACCGGAAGGCATGGAGAGCGGTAATCCGCCTGATGAAATTGACATTGATACCTTCTTCTCCATCCCCATGCTGGTAAAAGACAACACCGTTACTGTGGGCGGTAAGGCCCTCTGTCTTGACGGGAAGCCTGTAAAGACGGCGATCATCGGCGAAGGTGAAGTGCATTAACCGTGAAATGAAGCTTGCCGGCATAGAAAGCGCCGATCTTTCGGTCTGCAACAGCGCGGCAACGTTTCTGCAGTCCGCCTTCTGGGGGAGTTTCAAGGCCCGCTTCGGCTGGAGCGCCGGAGCCTTCAAGGTACACTGGGAAAACCTGGAAGCCGAACCCATGCTTCTCATCAGCCGCAGAATCTGCAGGGGCCTTTCCTTTGCCTATGTACCCTGGTATGGCTGCGGCCTCTCTTCCGGCCCCCTTGCGGAACTTGCCGCGGCCCTGCGCAGGCGGCTGCCCCGTGACACCGCCTTTATCCGTTTTGATCCTCCCTGGTATACCGAAGCCGATGAAGAGCC